>DATFKJ010000433.1:0-5296 GCA_035268705.1 Roseovarius sp.
TCGCCATCGCTGCGGGCGACACGGACAAGCAGGGCGGTGAGCGCCAGACGGGCATCGCCATCGTCGAGCGGATCAGGTTCGGGCTGGATGAGCCGGTTTAGGAAATCTGCGAACATGGGCACAGGTATAGGGCGATGCGGCGCGCGGGCCAATGGAGAATTGCCCGTGCCTACTGCGCCTCGGCCTGCGCGCGGGCGGTGTCGCTGTCGGCATGGCTGAGCCCCATCGCCTCGCGGGCGGCATCGAGCACCTGCACCTCTTGGGGCTGGCTGTCGCCATCTGAAAGCACCACTTCCCAAAGCGCCTCGAGTGCGGCGACGCGGGCCTCGAGACTGACGGTTTCGCGGATCAGGAGGCCGAATCGATCGGTTTCGGGGGCGGCATGTTCGAGTTTCTCGCAGGTCGCGCGCATCTTGGCCGCCTCGATCGGCTTCAGCCCGTAGAGCCGGGTGAGGAGGCGGTCGATACGCTTGATTTCCGCGAGGTCGTAATGGCGGTCGGACTTGGCGACACGCACCATCAGCGCCCCGAGCGCGAGTTTCTCGTCGGGTTCGGGCAGGGGGCCGGGCTTGGGCGCCTGAAAGGCATGCAGGATACGGGACAGCATGCATGAATCGTAATCCGCGCGGGCCGCGCACCCAAGCGAATTCTCGCCGATCCCATGCGAGGCGCGCGAAAATGTGCAGCGCCGCAACGGTGACACAATTGCTCCCAAGAAATCCCATTTTGTGGGCCGAAAGAAAGGCATGCTGCTAGTTGAAATACGGAGTTTGATATGAGCGAGGCTGACGCGTGGGCCGGGATGTCGGCAGAGGCGCAATTGGCACAGCTTCGCAGCCTGCCAGTCCGGGAGATGGCCGATCTTGTGACCAATTATGACTGGTCACAGCATCCCGAGCCGGTGCTTGGCTGGGCCATGGCGCAAAAGGGGATTGATCTGCGCGTGGCGGTTTGCGTGTTTTTCAGCGGCGCACCGGAGCGCTTCAATTACATGCCCAAGGGTCACGTGCCCGCCCCGCTGCGCGGCACGGCGCGGGTGCTCGACAATATCTGTCTGCGGATCAACAGCGGGTTCTATCTGACACAGCCAGGCAGCAAACCGTCCAGCGACCGGTCCCTGCGGCGGTGGCTGGAGTATCAGGCGGTTGACCGGCGGGAAGGGCGGCGCGGGCGCTGGATTCTCGACGAGCGGATTCTCGAGCCGATGCTGAACGATGAATTGAGTGCGACCCCGGAACAGACCGCGTGGCGGCACGCGCGCCCGAGCCTGTGGCGCGCGCTTCTGGCCCCGCTGATCGGGCTGGGGGTGGATCGCGATATCCTGAAATACAAGGAGCCGCGCGGCTGAGGCGTCAGACCAGCCGCGAGGTTTCCACCGCCGCGCGCAGGAAATCCGCGAAAAGCGGGTGCGGCGCGAAGGGTTTGGATTTGAGTTCCGGGTGATATTGCACGCCGATGAACCACGGGTGATCCGACCATTCGACGATTTCGGGCAGGCGGCCATCGGGGGACATGCCCGAGAAGGTCAGGCCGCACTCCTCCAGCTTCTCGCGATACTTGGTGTCCACCTCGTAGCGGTGGCGGTGGCGTTCGTCGATCTGAAGCGTGCCATAGATCTGCGCCACGCGGGAGCCTTCCTTGAGCACCGCGTCATAGGCACCGAGGCGCATCGTGCCGCCCTTGTCGTCGCTGACATTGCGGCTCACCTTCTCGTTGCCCTGCACCCATTCCTTGAGGTGATAGACCACCGGCTCAAACCGTTTCTTCCCGGCCTCGTGATCGAATTCCTCGGAGCCCGCGTGTTTGAGCCCGGCGACGTTGCGCGCCGCCTCGATCACCGCCATCTGCATGCCGAGGCAGATGCCGAGATAGGGAATTTTGCGAGTGCGGGCAAATTCGGCGGCCTTGATCTTGCCCTCGGTGCCACGCTCGCCAAAGCCGCCCGGAACCAGAATGGCGTGGAAGCCTTCGAGATGCGGGGCAGGGTCCTCGCGCTCGAAGATCTCGGCATCGACCCATTCGACATTGACCTTGACCCGGTTGGCCATGCCGCCGTGAATGAGCGCCTCCTTGATCGACTTGTAGGCGTCTTCCAGCTGCACGTATTTGCCGACGATGGCGATATTGACGGCACCATCGGTGTTGTGAATGCGGTCGACCACGTCCTGCCAGACGGTGAGGTCGGGGCGCGGTGCCGGGCTGATCTGGAACGCGTCGAGCACCGCCTGATCGAGCCCTTCGTGGTGATAGGCCAGCGGGGCCTCGTAGATCGACTTGAGGTCATAGGCGGCAACGACATGTTCCTTGCGGACATTGCAGAAGAGCGCGATCTTTTCGCGTTCCTTGTCCGGAATCGGCTGTTCGGAGCGGCAGACGAGGATATCGGGGGCGATGCCGATGCTCTGCAATTCCTTGACGGAGTGTTGGGTGGGTTTGGTTTTAAGCTCGCCACTGGCGGCCAGATAGGGCAGCAGCGTGAGGTGCATGAAGATGCATTGCCCGCGCGGGCGGTCATGGCTGAACTGGCGGATGGCCTCGAAAAACGGCAGGCCCTCGATGTCGCCCACGGTGCCGCCGATTTCGCAGAGCATGAAATCAACCTCGTCGTCGCCAACGTGCAGGAATTCCTTGATCTGGTTGGTGACGTGGGGGACGACCTGAATGGTTTTGCCAAGGTAATCGCCGCGCCGTTCCTTTTCCAGCACGTCGGAATAGATGCGGCCCGAGCTGACCGAGTCGGTCATGCGGGCGGGGACGCCGGTGAAGCGTTCGTAATGGCCAATGTCAAGGTCGGTTTCGGCACCATCGTCGGTACGAAAACCTCGCCATGTTCAAAGGGCGACATGGTGCCGGGGTCGACGTTGAGATAGGGGTCAAGTTTGCGCAGGCGGACCGAGAAACCGCGCGCCTGCAAAAGCGCGCCGAGTGCGGCCGAGGCAAGCCCCTTGCCAAGGGATGAAACAACGCCGCCGGTGATAAAGATATAACGTGCCATGCGCGTGGCATCCCCCGTGAAATTGAGCGTGACATGAGCCCGAACCGGCCCTTTTTGGCCGCAGCATCACGGGACTAAAGATATAAAGGATTCGCGCGACATGCGCAAGTCAACCGCAAGATGCTGTTGCGGTTAGGGAATTGCCCTCAAGGCATTGTGGTCAGTCGGCGGTGGGCGTCAGTGGGGCCGTGTCATCCGACGAGGGCGGCAGAAGGCCGTCACCGGTGTCAGGCAAGGCCGGGGCCTCTTCGGACGCAGGGGCCGGAGCATCGCTGATGCGGTCCAACACCGAAGACCCGGCAGATTTTTGCGCCGCGATGATGGTGAGCGTCATCGAGGTTGCGATGAAGGCAATCGCTAGGATCCATGTGAGCTTGCCCAGCGCGGTGGCCGCCGAGCGGCCCGCCATGGCGCCACCGCCACCGCCGCCGCCACCCATGCCAAGGCCTCCACCTTCGGAGCGCTGCAAAAGCACCACGCCGATCAGGGCGAGGGCCAGAAGAAGGTGAATGATCAGGACGACGTTTTCCATGTAAGCGGCCTTTGTCGAGCGGGTTGCGTCACAGGGGGCTACTTAGGCAATTCGCGCGCCCCCCGCAACCCGGCAATCGCGGATGCGGCGGCAATCCCTTGGTGTGGCAGGGAAGATGGGGCTATTCCCACTCCATCTGTTCAAAGGTGGTCTGGGCATTGCGGCCCGCGAGGTTTTCGAATTGCTCAAGGTAAGACCACTGTGATTGGTCGATCTCGGGGGCGTCCATGATGTCGCCGCCTTCGTCGATCAATGCCCCGATTTCCCCGCGCAGGTTAACGAGATAGGCATAAGTATCCTGACGAGCGGTTTCCAGTGTCGTGGCGTGGCCGTGGCCCGGCACGATATGGGCGGGGTCGTAAGCTGCCATCGCCTCGAAGACGCTGATCCAGCTTTTGACGTTCGATTGCGGACCGTTGCCAAGGAGCCGCTCGACATAGACGATATCACCCGTGAACATCACCTCGGCCTCGTCCAGCCAGACGAAGCTGTCGCCGGGGGTATGGGCCTGCCCGCGGTGCATAATCTCGAAGGTCCGGTCCCCGACGGTCAGGGTGTAATCGGTCTCGAACGTCACGTCGGCGTAGCTTGGCTCGGTCCCGTCCAGCCCTGCCCCGAGGAAATTCGACAATCCGGTCATCTGCATCGAGCCACGGTCCTTTTGATCCGCGACCGCCGCCTCGGAGGCGATCACCGTGGCGCCCTGCGCCTGCCAATAGCCATTCCCCAGCCAGCGGTGGTCCTGCCCGCCGGTGTTGATAACATGGGTCACGGGTTGGTCGGTGAGGCTGTCGATGGTTTCGTCGATCATCTGCGCCCCCTTCCACGAGCCGCCGGGATCGACCAGAACGACAGCCTCAGTAGTCTTGATCACACCAAAGGTTGCGTTATTGCCAAGATTGTCGGCATCGCGTTGCGCCATCGGTCCGACTAGGGCCCAGACGTTTTCGGTGACGGGTTGCACTTCAAGCGGGCCTGCGGTCGCGATCTGCGGGGCGATGAGGGCAACAGCGGTGAACAGACGGGTGAGTTTCAAAAGCGGTCCTTTCCTCGGCGCAACGGTAGAGCGCCCAATACATGCAGAGCATGGAATGCGTTATAACCACTCCGCCTCGGGCGCGCCAGCCTACTCGTCCACGTCATCCATATCCGCCTGCCCCGAAAGGCGGCGGCGCACGTGGGACCAGCTAAGCCCAATGCCAAGCACCAGCGACAGTGCGGCAAGGCCAAGCCATGTGTTTTGCGTGGGGTTGTCGAAGGTCAGGAGCCCATAGTCATACAGCACCCAGAGCAGCGCCGCCGCCATGGCCAGCACCAGCCCCATGCCAAAGCCCCCGATCGAGCGCAGCGTGGCGCGCAGGTAGATGATGTAGCCCACCACCAAGAGCAGCCCCATAAACACCGCCAGTGGCATCTGGTCCGAGAAATTCACGCTCGCCCAGCGGGTGTAGTTCCATTCCGTGGGGTTGAAGGTGACCGCCAGCAGGCCGAAAGCCACCGCCCAGCGCAATATGAACCCAAGCATCGCATCCCTCCGTGTCAATCAAGACTTACCGCGTTGCATCGCCCAAAGCCGCCCACTTGTCCAGCTTGCCGCAGGGGCGAGTTTGCGGTTTCCCCCACCTGCGGCATTCGCTATACGGTGCCGGGTTTTGACCCGCAGCATCATGCAAGAGGATCATCATGGCAAACGTCGTCGTCGTGGGCGCCCAATGGGGTGACGAGGGAAAAGGCAAGATCGTGGATTGGCTGAGCGAGCGCGCCGATGT
>DATFKJ010000434.1:0-5933 GCA_035268705.1 Roseovarius sp.
TGCCGCAGAACGATATCGGCCAGCACGACAGCGGCGCAGGTCAGCAACATGATGCCAACCAAGATTGCCACGCCGCGGTTGAGCCGCTTCAAGCTATTCAAGACGCGTTCCGCCATGATGAGGCCCTCATCCATTGGGTGGATTATTCGATGGTCACGCCGACCACTTCACCGACCGATCCGTTCCAACGCTCGGCCCAATCGCCACCCGCGCGCTCGGCCCAATCGGGCAGCACTTCGGTGATCAGGATGTTGCGCGCCTTCTCGAAATCGGCGTCCGACACTTCGACCAAGGTCATGTCACGCGCATCACCGGCGGGGCAATCACCATTGCCGGTCAGGCAGGCGATATCGTTGACAAGCGCGTCTTGCGCCGCATTCCAAGCGGGTTCTTCGAACTCGGCCTTGATCTGTGTGCTGATCAACTCCTGGGTCTCGGCATCAAGGCTGTTCCACTTGTCCATGTTCATCGCGGTCACAACCGAATCCCAACCACCAAGCGGGATCGCCATCAGATGCGTGGAAACTTCCCACCACCCGGCGCTATAGCCCGAACCGGCCCCGGTCACGGCGCAATCCACCACGCCTTTCTGAAGCGCACCCGGCACTTCCGAGAAGCCGACATTGACGCCTTCCGCGCCGAGCGCCTCAAGGAACTTCGCCGTCATCCGGCCCGAGGCGCGTACCTTCTTGCCTTCCAGATCGGCCAGTTCGGTGACCTCGGCGTTACAGAACACCACCTGCGGCGGATAGGGCGCAATGGCCAGAACCTTGCTGTTGAAGGTGTCGCGATAGATGTCATCAACCATCGGGCGCGCGGCATCCACCATGGCGCGCGCCTCATCCGCCGTCAGCGCCAGAAGCGGCACATCAAGGCCTTCAAGCGCGGGTTCATCGGCCACGGCGTAATCGGCCACGGTCATCGCCACATCATAAACGCCATCACCCAACAGGCGGAACACATCGGCCACGCCAAGGTTCATCTGGCCATGGGTGGTCAGCGACACGTTGATCTCACCGCCCGACGCCTCTGGCAAAGTTTCCGTCCAGAACGGGGCCTCATATTGTTTGTGCAAAGGCAGGCTCGACCAGCTTCCCACAACTGACAGGTCTTCTGCCGCCACGGGGGCGGCCATCAATGCGGCCATGGCCGCGGTTCCAAGCATATGTTTCATGTCATCTCTCCTTGTTGGTTTCTTGATTGGTCTTCAGTCTTGGTGCCAGATCACCGGCACCTCGGCATCCTCGGCCACATCCGTAATCAGCATGTGACCGGGCTTATGGGTGATACACAGGGGCAGCTTTGCCTTTTCAACCGCCACCTGCGGGGTTACCCCACAGGCCCAGAACACGGGTACCTCACCGGGGCCAACCGGCGCGGGGTCCCCCCAATCCGGTTGCGCAACATCGGCAATACCAAGCAATCCCGGCTCACCGACATGCACCGGCGCGCCATGCGCCAACGGGTAACGCCGGGAAATCTCGATCACTTCGTTCACGCGATCCTCGGGGATGGCGCGCATGCTGACAACCATCGGCCCGCCAAAGCGCCCGGCTGGCACGGTTTCAATCGAGGTGCGGAACATTGGCACGGTTGTATTGTGCTGGATATGCCAAAGCGGAAGGCCGGCGGCCTGCACCGCATGTTCAAAGGTAAACGAACACCCCAAGGCAAAGGCCACCATGTCATCCTGCCACAAATCGGAAATATCGGTGGCCGATCGGTCCAGAACCCCATCGCGATAGATGTTATAGGCGGGGACATCGCGACGAATGTCGATGTCGTGACCCATGGTCGGCATCATCGGATTGCCGGTATCCGACACACCCGTCAGCGGGCAGGGCTTGGGATTGCGCTGACAAAAGCGCATGAAGTCCAATGCATAAAGCTCGGGCATAATGACGACATTGGCCTGCAAGCACCCCCGGCCAAGACCCGCGGTATGCCCAGTATAATCTGCCGCGCGAATAGCTTTGCGAACCTTCGCCGCATCGGCATGCTTGAGATCCGGATATGTGGCAGCCACGGGCGTGATCCTCCTGCAAGCAGGATTGCCTGCGCATCACATAAATACAAATCGAATAAAATTACCCGTAATCATCAGGAATTTTTATGTATCTCGTAATTCATCGCCACGTCCTGTGCCAAGTTGGCCGCCTTGGCCACCATGTAACTCCGCGGCTCCCCCATGTAGGACGCTGAAAACCGCAACGGGGACGGTGTCCAACCCGGATCGAATTCAACGATTTTGCCTTCCTTGACGTAGCCTTCGCCAAGCGCCCGGGGCAGGGCGGCAACGCCAAGCCCCGCTTCGACCAGCCGGAAACAGGCGGACAGGGAGGAGGACGGGAAAAGCGGAATGCCCGGGCCTTCGCGTTGAAACAACTCGGCCTTCAATTCGCGGTAGGGCCGCGTATTGCGGGCATAAGTGATGACGGGTCGATCAAAGAAGCTGCGGTCTGTAGTGTCCTGATCGGCCGCGCGATACCATGCAAGGTCAAACCCGGGCAGGTCGATATTGTCGATCGAAAACTCCGAAACCGGCCCCAAAAGCACCGCAAGATCAATCTCGCGGTCCAAAAGCCCCGCCCGCAGGTTCATCGAAATGTCGACGTTGATCTCGATCTCCAGCTTCGGAAACTCCTCATGCAGGCGCGCGATGAATTCCGGCAGCCAACACTGTGCGATCGTTTCGGACACGCCCAAGCGCAGATGCCCCTCTGTGCCGCCCGGATCAATCACGTCACGGGCCACCAACTCGCCCAATTGCTCGAATTGTTCGGCATGGCGCAACAGCAACTCGCCCCGCTTGGTCAGGCGCAGGCCCGCGCCGGTGCGCTCGAACAACTCTGCCGACAGGCTTTGTTCAAGGTTGCGGATGCGCGTGGTCACGGCGGGCTGCGTCAGGTTCAGGGCCTGCGCAGCCTTGCCAACACCCCCCATGCGAACCACCGACAGGAAGGTGCGCAACTGTTCAAGATTGATTCGTGACATGGGGGAACTTTACATCAGGCCCGCAAGCGCAACAGCGCCTAAAGCCCCGGGCCGGACTGGCCTCGGTTGATACCATTCTCTTGCTGTAACTCGCGCACATAAAGCGTTTCGCGGAACGCTTCAGCTTACGATGGTGCGCAGCATGCGTCAGGTTGGTCAGGGCGATTTCCTCTTGTAAACTGAACGTCGGCAGCAAACTTTGTCAGGTGACGCATTTGTGAGATTGTGTGCCGCTGTAGGTCAAAAGCTGTGGCACATATGATATACGCGGGTGCATCCCGAACGCGCGCAAACATAAGGTGTATCCATGTCCCGCGAAACCAAACTCATCCTCTGCCCCGTCAATCTTCGGCACATCAAAGTGGAATACAACGCCTATGCCGAAGCCGTCGAGATGGCGCAACGGCGCGGGGCGAAACTGATCGTCGCCACCGTCGCCCCCGAGATCGAGCGGAACCTCAATATCTACGATTCTGATAAATACTGGGGGGATGAACTGAAAAAGTTCGTCGCCGCGCATCCCGCCGAAGGCGTCGATGTCGAGTGCGTCGTGCGCAAAGGCGCCACGCACCGGCAGATCGTCAAATTGGCTGATGAGCGCAATGTCGATGTCATCATCATGGAATCGGCCAACCCCAAGGTTTCGGATTATCTGCTTGGCACCACGGCCAGCCACGTCGTCACCCATGCCGAATGTTCGGTCTACGTGGTGCGCGCCTGAGCCCTTGAAGCACAAAGCCCGGCCGAGTGTCGGCCGGGCCATCGGGCTCGGAAAAGCCGTGGTTAAAGCGTTCCGCCTTTAACCTGAGATATCAGCCAAAGGCGGAACGCCTGCAACAATTGTGCGGAGCACGGCATTTCGCAAAAATCTGTTAGTCAGGTTTTTTGCGAAACGCTTTAGTTGACGGCCTTCGCGTCGACCACATCCTTTTCAACCGCCTCACCGCTGGCAATTTCGATCCGGCGCGGCTTCAGGGCCTCCGGCACCTCGCGCACCAGATCAATGTGCAGCATGCCATCGGCATGGGTGGCACCGCTCACGCGCACATGGTCGGCCAGTTGGAATTTCCGCTCGAAGGCGCGGGTGGCAATTCCGCGATGCAGGAAGCTGCGGTTGTTATCGTCCTCGGCCTTCTGGGCCGACACGACAAGCGCGCCTTCCTTCACTTCGACCGATAGATCGCTTTCGGCAAAGCCAGCCACCGCAATCGAGATGCGATAGGCATCGTCGGCGGTCTTTTCGATGTTGTAGGGTGGATAGGTGGGCTGTGCCATGTCATTGGACAAAACCCGGTCCATCATGTCGGCGATTTGGTCAAAGCCGACGGTTGCGCGATACAAGGGCGCAAGATCAAAGTTTCGCATTGGTCATCCTCCATTGAGCGATACCGATGTTGAGCCTTCCCTGATGGGACAGGCAGGTTGTTCCCGGCCCAATGAGGCGCCGGGATGAATTTGATTTGGGATCGGAGATTTGGCTTTTCAAGTCCTGACCAATGGGTCAGGGCTTGGCGAACTTCGCGCCTGTCTGCCGGTTCTCGCCGGATGTGAAGCGGCTGGTACCTTTCTTGGGCGTCACCACACGGTTGTTGTCCAACTGCGCATAAAGAAGGTCCAGCGGGCGCTGAAGCTGGGTCCCAAGCGACACCTTCCGCCCCTCGACCTCGGCCATGGCTGAAACCACGGAAACGACACGCGGTTCCCCTGAGTCAAAGGTGAAAATCGGCGCGCCGGACGACCCGAAATTCACGTCGCATGACATCACCAGCACACCGCCCTGCCGTCCCATCACATCGCACACCTCCTGAAGCGAAGGTGCCTCGGCCCGATCAGCGGCATAAGAAACTACGCCGATCCGCTGGCCCTTGCGCGGCCGAATATCGGTCTTGAAAGGGACCACCCGCGTGTTGCGGATTGGATGGTGCAGCTCCAGCAAGGCAACATCGTTGCGAACACGGTCCGCCGCGACTTGGTTGTGAAATTCATACTCGGGGTGGGTGACCGCCCGCTTGACCCAGCGATAGGCCTCGGCCCGGCCATTGCGCCACCCTGCCAGAAACTCGATCTTCTCGATGTCGATCGCCTGACCGGTGCGCTTGTCATAAAGGCAGTGCGCCGCCGTCAGGACGAGCTTGGGCGAGATCAGTGCGCCGGTGCAAAACCCGCGGCCGCCGACATCAAGCCGGCCAACGGCTTGCCACATGCGGCTGTCATCGCCGGTGTCCAACCGTTCCAGGCGGCTGTCTTGTGCGTTCGCGGCAAACCCCAGACACACCACGGGAAGGATCAGGAACAAGGACCGCAGCATAACGCCTCCGAACCATTGAAAGTTACCGAAACGAGGTAGCAGCGGTTTGGGGCAAAATTAGGGCGCAGCCCGAAGGTCGGGCACCTGTGGCCCCGTGTTGCGCTCCGGCGTCAGGGCAGGTGGCTTCGGCCCTCCCGTCGCCCAATCCAAAAGCTCCACGGTATGCACCACGGGCACCCCGGTGCCTGATCCGATCTGCATCATACAGCCGATATTGCCAGCGGCGATGATATCGGGGCCCTTGGCCTCAAGCGTTTCGATCTTGCGCGCCTTGAGTTGCTTGGAAATCTCCGGCTGCATCAGGTTGTAGGTGCCCGCGCTGCCACAACACAGATGGCTGTCCGCAGGTTCCACAATGGTGTATCCCGCCCACTTCAGCAAATCCTTGGGATAGGTCTTGATCTGCTGGCCATGCTGCAACGAACAGGCCGCATGATAGGCGACGACCTCGTCTTTCGGGGACCCTTCCGGCAGGTCCAGTTGCATCAGTAATTCGCTCACATCCATGGCAATATCCGAGACACGCTTGGCATCCTCGGCCAAGGCCTCATTGCGGAACATATGGCCGTAATCCTTCACCGTCGTGCCACAGCCCGAGGTGTTGATCACGATGGCATCCAAACCGTCGCCA
>DATFKJ010000435.1:0-2759 GCA_035268705.1 Roseovarius sp.
CTCGCCGCCTTCGGTCAGCTCAAGATCATAATCGGCCAAGCCGGGCGGCACCGCGTCGATGGGCGTGCCCAGATCAATCCGCAATGTCTTGCGCCCCATCCGCCGGATCAGTTTGTCTTTGTCCTCGACCAACAGGATTTCCCCGTGGTTGATGACCGCGATCCGGTCGGCAATCGCCTCGGCCTCTTCGATGTAATGCGTGGTCAGGATGATCGTCACGCCGCTTGCGCGCAGCTCCTCAACCACCTGCCACATATCCCGGCGAAGCTCCACGTCGACCCCCGCCGTCGGCTCGTCCAGAAACAAGACCTGCGGCTCATGGCACAGCGCCTTGGCAATCAGCACGCGGCGCTTCATCCCGCCCGAAAGCTCCCGAATCCGGGCATTGCGCTTATCCCAAAGCGACAACTGCCGCAGGATCTTTTCGATGAGCGCCTCATCGCGCGGCTTCCCGAACAGACCCCGCGAAAACCGCACCGTGTTGATCACCTTTTCAAAGGGTTCAAGCGCCACCTCCTGCGGCACCAGACCAATCATTGCCCGGGCCGCGCGAAAGTCGTCCACGATGTCATGGCCACCCACGCGGGCCGCGCCCCCGGTGGGCGTGGTGATCCCGCACAGCGCCGAGATCAGCGTGGTCTTGCCCGCGCCATTGGGGCCAAGCAGGGCCAGAATCTCGCCTTCCCGAATGGCAAGCGACACGCCTTTCAACGCCTCGAATCCACCCTTGTATGTCTTTTGCAGACCCTCGACCTCAACTATCGGTACCATGGGTTTCCTCCGGTTCATTGTTCGCCAAGCTAGGCGAATGGGGCAGAAGTGCAATCACCGTATGCGCAGGGGAAACTGTGCAGGCCCGCAGGGGCGATAACCTTGTGTCAACCGGATCGGCTCATGCTATCCCCGTGTTACCAGACCGCGAATCCGACCAAGGGCTTACCATGCACCACCTGCTCAAGATCGCCGCACTTTTCCTTCTGGTTTCGGGCTGCACCGAAACCGTCAGCCGCGACGACCCGGCGCGCATCCTCGCCATGGGGGATTCGATGCTTGCGGTTCATGGCGGCTCCGGCAACTCGGTGTCGCACGCGGTGGAACGGGTCTTGGGTGAGGATGTGATCGACCGCTCTGTTATGGGGGCCAAGTATTTCTATGCCCTGCCCATCTCGGGCAGCGCAGGTCTCAACATCCGCAAACAGTATGTGAATGGCAAATGGGACTGGGTGGTTCTCAATGGCGGCGGCAATGACATTTGGATGGGCTGCGGCTGTGGCCGCTGCGACAACCGCATCAACCGGCTGATTTCCAAGGATGGTCGGCGCGGCACCATTCCGGGGTTCGTCTCGGACCTGCGCGGGAAAGGGTCACAGGTCATCCTGCTGGGCTACCTGCGCACCCCCGGCGTGGCCTCGCCCATCGAAGGCTGCCGGGACGAAGGCGACGAAATGGACCGCCGCATGTCACGGCTGGCCAAGCTGGATCGTGGCGTGCATTTCCTGTCATTGGCCGACGTTGTGCCGCATGGTGACCGCTCGTATCACACGGTTGACCTTGTCCACCCCTCGGCCAAGGGCAGCACCGAAATCGGCAAACGTGTGGCCGAAGTCATCCGCAAAACCGAAGCCAGCAGGCGCTAGACGCGCGCCCCTTGCGCAGCCAAGGATTTTCGAAAATCCTTGCCGCAAGCGGTTTCGAAACCGCTTGCACGCCCGGAGGTTTGAAGATCGGTTCATTCCGCTCAGCGACGTGTTTTGAATTGGCCTGCGAACATTGGGGGCGTGAATGCTGCAAGGATACCGGGTTGTTGAAATCGAAGGGCTGGGCCCCGGCCCCTTCGCCGCGATGATGCTGGCCGATCTTGGGGCCGAGGTTATCGTCATTCACCGCCCCGGTGGCGGCAATGCCGTGGCGGGCGAGGTGAACCTTCTGGACCGTGGCAAACGCTCGATCACGCTGGACCTGAAGCAGGCTGATGATCTGCGAACGGCCCGTGCCCTGATCTCGACCGCCGATGCGCTCATCGAAGGGTTCCGCCCCGGCGTGATGGAACGCCTTGGGCTGGGTCCCGAAGATTTGCAGGCCGACACCCCTCGCCTCGTCTATGGCCGCATGACGGGTTGGGGCCAATCTGGCCCCAAGGCGCAAACTGCTGGCCATGACCTCAACTACATCGCGTCATCCGGCGCGCTTTGGTACGCCTCACGCCCTGGCGATGCCCCGCAAACGCCGCCGACGCTGTTGGGCGATATTGGCGGGGGTGCGATGTATCTGGTGGCTGGCTTGCTTGCGGGCCTCCTGTCAGCGGCGCGCACCGGCAAGGGCGCGGTCGTGGATGCCGCCATCGTCGACGGCTCGGCGCATATGATGGCGCTTTTGATGTCCATGGCCCCCTCTGGCAATCTGCACGAGACGCGCGGCAAAAGCCTTCTGGACGGGCCGCATTGGTCACGGGTCTATCGCTGTTCTTGCGGGGACCATATCAGCGTGCAATGTCTTGAGCCGAAGTTTTATGCGTCCTTTCTTGACCTCATGGCCCTCTCTGACGATCCGCGCTTTGCCGATCAAAACGACCCCAGCCAATGGCCGGACCAAACCAAAGCACTGGCCGCGATTTTCGCAAACCACCCCCTCGGTCATTGGGCCAAGCTGTTCGAGGGCTCGGATGCCTGCGTCGCCCCTGTTCTGTCGCCTAGGCAGGCTGCTGACGATCGACACAACGTCGCCCGCGACATCTGGACCGTCACCAAGGAAGGGCCACA
>DATFKJ010000436.1:0-18388 GCA_035268705.1 Roseovarius sp.
ATGAAATGCGTGGGCACGCCGATATTGTTCAGCCCGGTCATGAAATATTCCGAGAGCATGTTGTTGAGCACGCCCTTGCCATCGATGGTGGCCTTCTTCTCGGCGTTGAAGGCGGTGGCGTCATCTTTGAAATACTGGATGATCGTGCCCGGTTCCGGCCCCTCGTAAAGCGTCTTGGCCTTGCCTTCGTAGATTTTCTTGCGCCGCGCCATGGGACCTCCGTCGCTAGCGGTGAAACGGGGCCGTGACTGCCCCTTGCCGATGCGCTCTCATAGTGCATGACCCCGGGCGTCGCAAGGTGTCGCAGCGGCATGCAGGGGTGCGGACGGATCAAAGGCCGCGAAAGTGATCGAGCCAGCCGAGCGAGGCCTCCGTGCTCCCGCCTGCCGGGTGGTATTCGGCACCAACGGGCCGCTCCCAGCCGAGATCGGCCATGCGCGCGAGAAGCCAGCGGTAATCCACCTCACCCCGGTCCGGCGCGCCGCGCTCGGGAACACTGGCGATCTGCACATGGCCAATCAGCGGCAACAGCGCCTCGAACCGACGGGCCAGATCGCCCTCCATGATCTGCAGGTGGTAGCAATCGAACATCATCGCCAGGTTGGGGCGATCGAGCGCGGCAATCACCTCGGTGGCATGAGCCGAATGCGCCAGATGATAGCCCGGCACGTCCCGCAGGTTGATCGGCTCGATCAGGATATCGATGCCGTGCTGCGCCGCCAGATCGCAGGCATGGGCGAGATTGGCGCGAAACGCAGCCCCGGCCGTTGCCCCACCATCGCTGCGCCCGGCCATGACATGCACGGCGCGCGCGCCAATGGCCTGCGCATAGTTCACCGCCTGCGCGATGGCCGCGCGCGCCTCGGCCTCGCGCCCGGGCAGCGCCGCTAGCCCGAAATCGCCCGCCGCGCGGTCGCCCGGCCAGGTGTTCAGCCCCAGCATCGTCAGACCCGTGACATCGAGCGCTGCACGCACCGCGCCCGGATCGCTGTCATAGGGAAAGTGGCATTCCACCGCATCGAACCCCGCCGCATGGGCGGCATGGATCGCGTCGGGCAGGGTCCGGTCCGCAAACAGAAACCCCAGATTGGCGGAAAAGCGCATCAGTCCCGACCCACCTCAATCTTGCGCACCACCTGCCCGACCTGAACCGAGATATTGACCGATGCACCACCGGCCAGGGTGCGGTTGAACAGCGACTTTGCCCAGAAGCAGCTGTCGTCGCGCAACTTTCTGTCACTCATTGCGGGGCCTCCATCGTCCACGCGGCATGCTCGAAATACGGCGGAACACCAAAGTTACCTGATTTGAGTGCGACGACCAAGCCATTGCCCGCGTGCATCATTTGTACGTCGGGCGAGATTTCAGGCCTGGTATCGAGTTGGCCGAGGCTCAAGCCCTAGACCGCAGCACCCGATGTCTCACGGTGCCGGACGATCTGGCGCTCGCCGGGTTCAACGGGCTGAGCATCAGGCAGGCGCAGCCCAAGCCGTTGACCATCATCACCTCTCAGCGCAGGAAGATCGGCTTTTTGCTTGACGCATCTTCTCGACCCGCTGGTAGGGGCGCGCCGCCGCGCGTGATCCATGCCGAATTCCTGCTCATCCAAGGGAGTACCGACTGAGCGCTCAGATACAGCGCCCGCCATCGACCTCCATGCACACGCCGGTGACCATGCTGGCCTCGTCCGAACACAGATAAAGCGCGGCATTGGCCAGATCCTGCGGCGTGGAGAAGCGACCCATTGGAATGGTGGACAGGAACTTTTCTCGCATCTCGGGCGTGTCCTCGCCCAGAAAGCTCTTGAGCAGCGGCGTGTCGCCTGCCACCGGGTTGAGCGCGTTGACACGGATGCCCATCGGGGCGAGTTCGACCGCCATGGTGCGGGTCGCGGTGATCATCCACCCCTTTGAAGCGTTATACCAATTCAGGCGCGGGCGCGGGGAAACCCCAGCAGTCGACGCGATGTTGAGAATTGCCCCCTGCCCGCGCTCCTTCATCAAGGGCACGAGCGCTCGCGCAGTGAGGTAGACAGATTTGCAGTTGATCGCGAAGACCCGGTCAAAATCCGCCTCGGTCACCTCTTCAAGCGGGCTGGGCATGTGGGTCACACCGGCATTGTTCACCAAGATATCCACGCGCCCCATCTGCGCCTCGGCCTCGGCGATCATGGCATCCACCTGCGCTCCATCCGAGACGTCGCAGGCATGCGCGATGCCGCCAAGCTCTGCCGCCACGCGCTCAGCCGCCTCGGCGTTGATATCGACGACAAACACCTGCGCGCCTTCCTCGGCGAAACGCCGGGCGATCCCCTCGCCAAAGCCCGAGCCCGCACCGGTCACGATTGCCGTCTTGCCGTTGAGACGCATGTCCTTCATCCTTTTGTCGATGTTCAGCCATGGTGGCAGGTGACACGAAAGGCACCGGCATTGAAATGGGTGATTTCGGCCCCTCGCAGACCCATTAACCGGCGCTCAGCGCGACGTCCTCATCTGGTGCCCGCCTAGACACTAAACACGGCTGCAGACCGCCGGGGCATGTGTAGGCATCTGAGGGCGAATGGCCTTTCCTCAACCATGATGCGCCGCCACGGTCTTGAGCTTCGAAAAACCGTAGAGCGCCTCGAACCCCTTTTCGCGACCGTGGCCGGATTTCCCGGTGCCGCCAAAGGGCAACTCCACGCCTCCGCCCGCACCGTAATTGTTGACGAATACCTGCCCCGCCCGCAATACCTGCCCCGCCCGCAGCGCCCGCGCCAGCCGCATCTGGCGCACGCCGTCATGCATCCAGACGCTGGCGACAAGACCGTATTCGGTGCAGTTGGCGACCAATCGCGCTCAGTCTTGTCCGCGGCCCCGGAACCAACAACGTTCATGCCCTGAGTTTTTAGAGAGTACACCTTGTGATCCGAAGCGCTGGCTAAACGCGTGCCAGAACATCGGGTCTACCGATCAAGGTGTACTGCCCGTGTTTACCCTCCGCGCATTAAGTCAGAACCAATTCGGACAGAAACCGTGTCTAGTCACGGTTTCTGTCTCTTTTGGAAACGTGCATTAAACTGGGAATTTAACCCTCACAACTCCCCCCTCAGGTGTCTCAAGATCGGCTCTTCCAAAGGTGAAACTTGGCTCTCCGCACCTAACCGCATCCCCGGTGATCTCTGCAGGTTGCCTCCAGTAGAAATAGTTCGGCCGTCGCTTCCACCGTTCTTCAAATCTTCACATCTAGCGAATTTTTCCAGATTATCGCGATGTATGCGATACTCATGACCAACCTTTCTTGCTACCAGATTTCCTTTTCGGATCTGTGTCAAGATTGACCTATACGAGACACCCAAGATAAAAGCTGCTTCGTCCGCGCACAATAAGTTCATAAGTATTTCTCCTTGTTCTTACTTATAAACATTACTTAGCATTGGGTAATTAAAGCGCGATTAATCAAATTTATAAAATTCACTCTAATGCGAAAAATATCTACCACTCCAAGAAAATAAGTCTATTCCACAAATCAAACCAACCCTTACATCGCTTGAAAGCAACAAGATCCCTCCGGAAGGCCAATCTCTTTCACTAAAAAACCTCCAATCCAGTTCGAAGATCCCCAGAATCAAAGGTTGCGCGACTCCAAGCATGTGGCGTTCAGAAGAGACTGAGCGAGGGGTGGCATCATCAGCGACAAGCGCTGTGCCTATCCGGGACAACTGGTCTGTGTCAGGCTGTTTTTGGATGCACGGTGGCTGACTGCCCGCGCGGAGTGGATTTGGAAGCCACTTGGTCGAAGGCGGGGCTATCCGACACGACCCTCACCGCCGCGAAAGTACATTCGGATTTAAAACTGCGTAGGTAAATCAAAATGCCCCGGCCCGGATAAGACCGGGACCAACACAACTTACTACTCGACAGATAACCCACTCTATCAAAATTGGCCTCTGTTGAAGCCTCATCACTTGTGAACAGCCGGCCCGGAACGGTCTTGAGATACTTTCTCAATCTAGCATGTCAACCAACCCTTACACTTTGCAGAACGGGGCCGCGCTTACGGCCATCTCAGCGATCTCGCGTTTAAAGCTGATGTAGATATCAAGCTGCACCGTGTTGATCATGCTCTCCAACCGATCAAGGTTTCGACGATGTCGGTGCCGTGGCAATGAACGCATCCTGCGTCAGGACGCGCATATAGTCAGGGCATGTTCCAAGTAAGGGATTGCGTCCAAACGCTCGGAAAATCGGCATCGCACGATTGGCCCCGGAAACTCCCCGTTCAGATTAAGGTCGCACACGGAGTCACTCAGTCATCATTTATCAAAAGCTCAGCCAGCTTTTTCGTTTGCTCGGGATCATCCTTGTCTCGTTCTTCGACTCCGAGATACTCAAGAACCCAAAGCGGGGCGTTGCCCCGACCACTCCATGTATTTCCATTTGCGTCCCGATACTTCGCTTTGACATCTTGACGCCTGTCTTGTGCCCTACCTAGTTTTACCTTTGGTTTTATTCGAACAATATCGGCCAACGACACACCTCGTTTCGCGGCTTCTATTTCCATCATTTCCAGAAGCTCGACTTCATTTTGATGTTTGATGTCGTCAATTCTTGAGTCGATCCGCTTCTTGAGCTCTCTGAGATCACCGATACTCAGTCCTTCAAGATCAACATCATTCGCACCCATCATTAATACTCCAAGTATTTAGAATCTTTATTTATGAAGATACGGTACTGTGCTTGGTATTGTTATTCAATATTTAAAAATCAGGTAAAAGAGTTCTCTGTTCAAGTCCGAAAATATCCCAAAAAAATCTTTCAAAAAGATAAGGCTTAAAAATCAGAACTGCGTAACACTGAATTAAGACACGGTTCAGCTATCTCATAAAACATGTGCGAGTAGAGACGGCAGCGAGCCTTTCCCAAAAACGTCTCTGCCGCAGGTCCCCGCCGTTCACTTTAAAGTGCCTTGGTCGGAAACGAGCAGTAACGCACTTCGAAATATAAAGCTGGGCAAGATGTCAGAACATTGGCCGGAGCTTGTACCCGCGCGAAAGTACTTTCTTGGGCGCGCAATCGGTCAAAGATCCACCACAATAAGATAAAGGGGATGCGGGGAATAAGGAGAATGCGAGTTAGGCGGTGGCCCTGAGGCGTCCGCCGACACGCAACGCGTTGCCTTCAACGAGTTCCGCCACATGCTCGACCATCTTCGGCACCACTCCGGGAAGAAACGAGATACGTTCGGTTGCTTCGACGCGGCAGGCCACCATGGCATCGATGAGTTCGCCTAATCTACGGCGAAGGGCGTGGGCTTTCAGTCCGGCGCTTCGGGCAATCTCGTCCCAGTCGCGCAGAGCGATATCGGCTGGCTTGCTCCGGTTGCAGAGAGATTAATACTCCCGATGGAAAATTTCTCGTAGAAAATGATGATCGTGCCGCTCCCCGCGATCAGTCATGCTCCAAGTCATAGCCGCCCTGCCCCGGACCAGGCTGGGTCGTTTTGGCGGGCGAGAGCGTGTGGGCCTGGAAGAGAGTTCGAAGCTGGGCTCTGAGCGCAAGCGAAAGAGACACCAAAGTAAATTGTTTAAGGTCTCGTGTGCCGCGCTCGATGTGCGAGACCGTCGACACGGTAGAGCCAGAGAGGCGCGACAAATTCACAAAGCTCAGGCAGAGGCTACTTCGCCACGACCTGATCCGTGCCCCGATTTTTTTCTGCCCATGCAAGGGATTCAGTTGGCTACCTCATGTCACTCTTTTTTTATCATACAGGATAAACAGGAGGCCATTCGGACGATATCAAGATTATTTTATCGCATAGGATAGGAACGCTGCCCCCGCGTCTATTATGTGTGAAATTTACCCTTCGGGATAGAAAGACATTTTAACACAAGCGCCTCGAAAGCGAAGCACCCTTCGACCTGGGCCCGTAAAAGATCCGGGCCGCCGACAGGCCTCAGCAGCGGCCCCTCAATCGCAATACTTACAGCGCACCCAGTCTCATAGATCTTGGCTCGCGTGGTCTTGAGAAAGCGCGAAATCAAAAAGGTCCATTCATGACAGGGAAATCTGGCCCCGGATTCCGTCCATGATCAAAGTCCAACGTGTCACACCAATCAAGGACCGCCCTCGCTTCCTCGGCCAGATCTCGGGTCGACATGATGTAAAGATCGTACAGGCCCCCATCAGCGATGGAGACAGCGGAACCCCGGGAGGCCGCACAATGCTTGTACCGTTTTGCGGCTAGATTTTTCACAATGTTAAGCGTCGCAACTTGCCCCGCAGGGAGAATGTGAACGCCGGGCTCATTTCTTGAAAGCGACGCCACTCGCCGGATGATAGATTGCGCCGCATTCAGGCAAATCGCGCTATGCCATTCTTCCTGCTCACAGAAATCAATTGACCACTGCCGAAAAATTTTTTCGATTTCATCATAATCGTAAGTATTCTTTTGCTCCATAATAACTACCTTTCCTACGCATTGCTCAACCAATGTAAATGAAATGGATTAAAATCGCGTTAAACCATTGCATTATAATCGCCATATCTTGACTGCAGGGGGTTATCTCTGATAAAATTTAAAATAGAATTTATACGGCAGATTACCTTGCTCAAACATTTATAGATCTTGCTTGGTAGCGCTCCAAAATAGTGATGAGAAACGCGGCAAGAGGCAAACGTGACCACACTCTAAGCCACCGGAAACCTTGTATGTTATCCTGAGAGCGGGAGCTGCAGATGTCTCCGTCCATGTCAAATCGGCTGCCGGGGAATTACCGCTTCACAAGACCCTGCAAGGGCAAACGCCATTATCCAGGCTGTACCGTCAGGTAAGTATAGGCTGATAGTGCGATCATCAGCCAAATGCGGCCACACCACCATCACGCCAACGCTACTTGTATTTTCTACCTTTCCGGTTTCCGCAGCGGCTTAAGGACTTCCAGGCTCGTAATCTGCAAAATACTCGGAGCCACTACATACCAAAAACCAGTACAGACCGATTGGCCGGTCATCATTTTCTCTATGGATGCCGGTATCCGACTGGCGCGTAAGCCAAGAGTTTCTTCTGTATCCACCCCTGTCGTTTAATCGACTTAAGTGCTCCGTAACAGCCTTCTTCGTGAGGAAGGGAATACCGAATGATAAATTCGAAATCCCCCTTTTCTGTGGGAACAATTCCCTTTACCAGGGCTGTATCTTCCGTGTTCTTTGGAAAGTGAAGCCTACGCATTTCTATCGCTGTGCGATCTGTCGCGGCAACAAGGGTTGCAATTTTTGTCGGCATGCTCTGCGTGAACAAGTTATCCTTCAAAAACTCAAAACCTGATTCTGATAATATAAACTTTATAAATTCAATTTTGTGATACGTAAGCTTTTCCAATTATTCTCTCCTATCGAAAATCTAAATTTGACATTGTAAAAATAATTAAGATGTCAATAAGGGCATAAGAATTTTTCACAGGTAAATTCAGTTTTATACTTAGAAGTATCTTTCGGCATCATATTGGATCGTGAGATCGTTCTACCTTCCCCCACCTCAAACATCCCAAAGATCTTAACGCTTTACAAAAAAGTCCCTTTCCTAAAACAGCGAGAGGAGATCAAACGGAAAACCATGCTCACCTGGCGCTTGCGCCATCAAACCGAACACGCATAAACTCAATCAAGGATTAACCAGAGCCTCCAAACGGAAAAACGCTCACCTGTCCCAAATTATATGACGACGGACACTTTCCCATGCACCCTCGCCTTTGATCTGATTGTTCAGCAAAGTCCCGGAAGCATGTATTTGCGGCTCCCACCGTTGCCACTGCGAGCCTCGCTTCAACATGCGAGCCCAATCCATTTCAGCCAATTGTCTCCCCTCCATCATCTGCGAACAAGTCGCGGTAAATGGCCTCGACTTGGACCGTCTCGGTCTCACTTAGGGCTGCAAACTCCTTACGCCGCGCGCGCGCGGACAGCTTGCCTTCGTTCTGGTTGAGAAAGCGAAAGAGCAAATCCATAGTGCGTTCCGGCATGTCGAACATGGTCTCAGCAGAGGCGCGGAACTGATCATACCGACGCAGAAACTCGGTCTCGTATGGCAAGTCCTCATCAATAGTTTGTTGGACGCAGGTGTAGAGAAACTCGGCATGGGGTGTCGCGTCGAAGAAACGATAGAAGTCGGTCGTATCGTTTAGGACCTCGACATTGAAACTGTCCGTCGGTTTCCACTCGACGAGTGGCAGGAGACGCTGGGAATAGCTTTCCAGAACATCACGGTACTCGTCGATCCGCTCCAAGATGGCCGACGAGATCGGGAATACTACGCCCGGCGGGTTGAAACCCCGTTGCGCCAGTACATGATGGAACAGATACCGATGCAGTCGGCCGTTGCCGTCTTCAAACGGGTGTACATAGACGAAGCCGAATGCCAGAACGGCCGCTGCAACCACGGGGTCAAGTTTCTGTGATTTCGTTTGTGCAAATGCGATCATGCCAGCCACCAGCATGTCGAGGTCTTCATGGCGTGCGCTGATGTGGTCTGGCAGAGGCATTCTGCTCTCGCGGTCATGCGAGCCGACAAATCCCCCTTCCTGGCGAAAGCCAAGCTTAATGAAACGCTCATCCCCGATGACGATCTGCTGAAGATGAAGCAATTCGTCTCGATCAAGTTCAAGTTGGCCGGCTTCTCCGATCGCGCGCCCCCACCGCTGTATGCGATCTTGGGGTGGGCGTTCGCCTTCGATCGCATAGCTAGACCTCGAATCCTTCAAGAGAAGAAAGGCTGCCGTTCTGGCCAAGAGATCGCGCGGGACCTTCTCGATGACTTTGCGAGCCTTTGCCGCGAGATCCAGTTCGCAATATGCTTGCAGCTTTTCTGTCCTGAACACGAGCGGACAGAAATCGCTTGTACCCGGTAGGTTATCCCTGATCCGGTGTCGAGACGAATTCGCGCCTTCAGTTCCAAACTGGAGCCGTTCGTCGACAACTGTGATGTAGCGTCCACCCTCAGCGTCCGGAAGGGGAAGGGTTTGACCGGTTAGCCACTCGAAGAGGAACCAGATCCTGCGCGCGTAGCTGCCCGTTGGTTCATCTTTCACCCAGGCGATGACAGGGTCCGGACCTATTGCGCGAAACAGGCGCTTGAGCACCGCAAGATCGAGGCCTTCATATTTAAGCGCGAATGTCAGATGCCCGCGGAAAGATGGCTGAGGCTGATGGCGTGGCGTCAGGACCAACCAGTCTTCGGTCTCGATCACACGGTGCCTAGTTCCCGTTGCTGAAAGCCGGATCGGTACCGGCGCATCTAGGTCGTAGGCAGCAATCAGTGCTCCGTAGCCGGCTGGCGTTGCGCTCTCAGGCAGCCGCCTCCGGTGAAAAACGTTCACTGGTCCTGAAAACTGGACATCTGTTGATTGCTTTCTGATTTTCGATCCCTCATCGTGATTTTTGTTCTATGGTGAGAACGTTTCTGAAAACCGCTCCTAGCACGTGAATTCTGTTAATAAAACCCATAATATTTGAAAAACGTTACTCAGGGGCCCGCCAATTCTGGCTTCTGCTGACCTAAAGGCGAAATTACGACATACGTGATGGGACAAGTGTCGCCGAAGCTTACGTCGCCGCCGAAGCTTACGCCAAGGAGATTCTCAACCTACTGATATCACTCAGATTACTTGGCCTGCCCAAGCAGATCGAAGATGCACTCGGCGGTAGAGGGGGCGCAAGCCAGTCAGGGAAACACAACCTGGTCATTCAGGATCGCTTTTAGACGTCTCACAGAAGATCGGAAAAGTCTCTTATGGACGACCACAGGGGTGTTCACTCTGTGACCTCGGTAGCCATTCGACTCTCAAGCAATTCGCTTTCCACGAGTACATATATGTCGTTTGGCGGTGTTTTAAGACCGTGGACCATTACGCCCGGGTCAATCCCCATCTCAATCAGATAACCCATCGTTTCACCTTGGCTGAACTGAATGTCCTCAACCGCAAAAAACACCGGCATATAGCCTGGTGCTTCATAGTAGTGTTGATGAAGCCCAACCGCGCCGGCCAGAGAAACGCGACGCTCCACGCCACCGGCGATCACATATGGACAGGAGGACAGGCAGACCATGCCTGGCAGTATAAGAGTGTTGAAGGACCGATTTCGCACAAGGCGCCCCAGTTCGAGTGCCTCATCTACAATCCCGCCTGGGCTATTGATCGCAATGCTGTCAGGTGGCGCATCAAGGCTCTCAAAGAAGGCATAAGCTCTTTTCGCGTCTCCTTTAGCGATCTCCCCATGCATGATCACCAAGGAACCGATATCTGGCTCATCCCGAAGCGAGAAATTTAGGCGTGGCGGAAGATCAGATGGCACGTCGATGTCCGGTCTTGATCCGGGCTCAGAGAATTGCGGATTAGGCCGTTTAGGATTGTATCTCCTTACCTGATCGCCCGGTGAGACTGGCTGAGTGATCTCGGGTTCGTCGGAAGGTCTGTCCAGGCTCCAACGCGCACCAACGTCCGTTAAGATCAGTAAGCCAGCGATCACCACTTGAAGCAGTAGAATGAACTTGAGCCCTCGACCAATTGTTAGTGAACGGCCCTTCTCAATGAAGCTCTGCACAGCCTAGTCAACCTCTGGCTTTTTATCGTCTCGCGATGGCTGACTGATGCGCAATCGCCTGAGGATCTCGGCATCCGTATCGCCCATTGAGACCTCGACGTCTCTCATCGCGTTTATGGCAGCCTTTAGATCGGAAAGGGTAAGAGTCTCTTCAATGCTCAGACCGTCTCGGCCACTTCTGATTGCGGCCTGTGTGACGGCAAGGACAAACACGAGAACTCCGGGAAGCAGGTCGATGGCAATCGCACCCGCCCAAGACGGGGCAAAGCTGCTCGCATATCGAATTACGGCGTCCGCACTGGAGATCGGATTGTAGGCCGTCTCTTGAGGTGGCTCCATCTCCAGGACCTGTGCAGCCGCCTGCCCGAGCGTTCGGCTGCGCTGATCCAAGGCATCAAGTACGGACCCAATGGTCGTAGATTGAGCTTCCCGTACGCTGTTTGTACGACCGTCGAGTTCAGGCAGCACAACGGATGCCGGCAGGTCTGCCGCGGCACGGGCGACGAGCAATGCGACAGAGAACTGATTGAGATTTGATATGACGCCGGCAAGCCGAACACTTTCTTCAGAAAAGGCGACCGAGCGCTGCTCGACAGGGCCCGGTGCGACTGTAAGCCCACGCATTCGACCAAGAATTTCATTGCCCTGCTCGAAAGCCGCGTCGATCAGGGGCTGCTGCTCTGCAATCTGCGCTTCCAGACTCTGCAGTTCTTCAGTTTTTTGTCGTAGGACGCGATAGACCGCCCCTTCACCTGCCGTCCCTGAAAGCTCACCGGAACGCTCCTGCTCGGCGAGTGCCTCAAATGCCTCACGGGCACGGCGGACCTCTCGCTCCAGAGCCTGAGCGGAAAGGGCAATATCATGGGCTTGCTCGAGCGCGTTCTGATAATCCCGAACGGTCAGATCGAGATGCTGTTCGACTGCAGCCGACCCTGCCAGCGCGGCAGCGTTGAGCCAACTCGACATCGCTATGATTGCGAGGGATCCGACCATCGTGGAGACGGTCAAACCGATGAACCCACCGGCACTTCGCATTGATGGCAGCAACCGGAGCATGTAGCTCCAGAAAACAAATATGCCGACGGAGACCGCAACCGAATAGGCAACGGCGGCGAAGAAACTCATCGCACCAGTGTCTTCAAGAAGGGACGTTACCCCAAGGTAAGTATATATGCCCGACGCAATTGCCAGAACGCCGAGCGCGGCCGGGGTGAAAGTGTCGAGCCACGCGAGGTGCCCTTCAAGCTCCTTGGCCGTCCGGAGGCCCTTGGTTTCCGCGGCCGTCAAGCGGCTGTTTTGGTTAGTCATCATAGGTTCCCGGAAATTGGGTCAGCAGTAACTTGCCTGCGGCAAGCGTGATCTTGCACCGGCTGGCTCGAGCGACCTGTAGCGGCCTCCGGAATACCGTCGGCAGTCCAGTGCATGGCCATTGGCAATCACGACAGCTCCAATGTCGACCCATTGTCCATCTCGTTCGATAAAGCATGTGCCGACCCAGCGGTCGTATGTACGCTCGCCACTCAGGTCACAAACCACGCGCTCACCGCGCAACAGCCTCTCGATAAATGCTTTTGCCGTTCGTCCGTACCGGTTTGAAAGCTCCGGTGCATCTACTCCATTCAGGCGAACCGGGGTTCCACCGACCACGACTGTGTCAGCATCACGCACATAGGCAGTGCCGGCGATCTCTCGAGCGTTGACCGACGTCGTACTCAAACAAAGGAATGTCGTGACGATCAATAAGAGATGGTTCAAGTTTCTCACCCTTCTGCTGATTTTCGTAAGCTCGACTGCGTGTTCATAAGAACAGCTGGTCGATTCCGGCGGCACGGTAGCGCCGTGCCATACTCTCGTCGAGCCGTATTCAGCATTGGTTAGTCCGAGCATAGGACCGCACAAGCTGCAGGTTTAGCCGATATGTGGATAAGCATCTGAGCAATTTGCGGAAACCCGCATCCATCAGATGCATCTTGGTCAAATCAGCGACGTCGAAGACTTGCAGGATTCCTTGATTCCGGTTGTTCGGGGGTTTGCCCTTGCGTGTTGATCGACCATGATCGGAGCCCACAAGGTTACAGATCATTATTAGAGACGGAGATGGTCGATTTTCACGTAAACCTCATGGATGCTGAGAATCTGTAAATCTTAGTGTTTAGAACCTCCGTAACGCGGGTCACTGAAAAGTCGTTAACGAAGCATCGAGGAAGTAACCTTCGGCTTCAAAAACATTCGTCTGGAAAGTTCATCAGGTCATCCGTACAATCGACAAAGCGAGTTGGTTGAAAATCCGCCTCTGCTTGGTTTTTCCAAAACAGGAATCGAGCCGTGTTGGGGTTTGTCTGATAGATCGTTTGCTTCTTCTCGATCATGTAAACCGTCTCTCGTCGTCACTGAGTATTGAATTCTGCAAGCCATGCGCAATCGTACCACTGGACCGGTTCTCATGCGTTGGTGAGCCTGAAAAGCCCGTGCCGGTCGGTTTGAGTAAACTGTGCCGATTTGGGTTCAACAGGAGCCGGACTCGTTGGGTCACTGATACGCAAGCCCTCTACACCCCCTGCCCTAACCCGCATTTCATTGCGGCATAAAGGAAACCGAGTACTTATAGGCCGATAGGCCCGTCGTGGAATCCGGTGTCACACACCTTGTCAGAAAGCTTTCTTTTGCGCGCCTATGGCCCGCTGGGGATTCCGAAGCCCAATCGGTTTTGGGGAAACGATTCCTATAAGATCATTAGTGATTATTAGAGGGGCCTGAATCCATTGAAATATCACACTTTTCGTGACCTCTTCTTAACAAATCATCACCGTATCGTGAATTATCTTAACAGATCATCGCCTCTTCGGACCCTTCAATTCAGAACTCGGTTTCCCGATAATCTTGTCAGTAATCGACTTCTCATCGGGCCCAAGGGCCCGTCGTGGAGTCCAGCATCGTACACCCTATGGCAAGGCTTTCTTTTTCGGAGCGATTGGCGTTTCGAGATTACAGAACCCAGTCGATCCTTTGTGAATACATTCTCTAAAAGATAGTTAGTACATTATTAGGGAGGGCTTGATGACCAAACAAAAGAGGGCTTTTGTCAGGATCATTTTAACAAATCATCACCCTTTTTCCATCTTTCTCAACAGATCACTGCCCTTTCATAAGGCCTTTTCTTTCTTTTTCATGAAAACTCTTGATTTTAAACTTTATCTGTACTATTAAATATACTGTTATACTTGTTGATTTAATTAAACGAATTGAACATATCAATGAATAAATCGGATACAGACAACTTTTCGGACTACGTTTCGGCGGCGGAAGAACTTGGGCTTGAAGACGGAATTCCCTTGAGTCCTGAACACTGCGAATACCGGTCCCACTTCAGTGCCAGTGACGATCTTGATACCGACAGCTTGGAAAGCATTGCTGATCTCTATTATGCGCAAAACGAGTATGAAGACGGTTCTGTTGAAAGTGCTCAAATCATAGAGCCTGACGTCGAAGATGATACGGACTGGAATGCAATTCATCAGGAATTTACGGACAAGGAAGTCCGTTACCAGATTGAGCAGGCAGAGCTCAGACGAGTAAAAAAATCAGAAGAAGACCGCATAGAGAAGATCGCGCGTCGTCTGGATGCCGGGATCATCGGGGCAATACGGCCTAAATTCCATGGCCGGGACGTTGTGAACACCAAGACTGGTGAAAAATATCGGCAGTCGCCGCAGTCGTGGATTGAGAACGGCATGGCTCCAGACAGTCGCTCAGAATATCCTTTGAACGCGGTCTTGGTCGATATGAAAACCGGCGGCATCCGGCTCCACGCTCTGAAGGTGATGCACCTGATTTTTGCCAGCGCTTACCACGCCGAAGACTATCATGTTTCAATCTCCAAGAAGGCGTTGAAGGCGTACAACAACACAGCGATCAAAACGCTTAAGCAGGTTATCCAGGAAGATCTGGTAGACAGGATCGTGACAATAGCGGCAACAGGTCTGAAAAACGGAAGCAAGCCTCAGCATGTTACGATCCTTGCCGACTTTGATGAAAGCCGCACACACCTGAACTTCAAACTATCGGCAGATGTATACGAGCACCTGCTCATGACGGGAGAAGGCGGCAATTTTTATGCGTGGACGGATCTTTTGAACGTCAGTCGAATGAAAAATGTTCCAGCCCTGGGACTGCTGCCATTTTTCAATCTCAAAAGCCGTCATTACACCGACGCCTTCACCATCCCGAAATCATCTTTGAACGTGTTGATGCAGACCGGCCACAAAGCCTGCAGTTCTCATACGAGGCAGTTTTTCAATCGAGCACTCAAAGGCCTGAGAGAGTGCGACTATTTTCGTCTGGAAGCAGATATTAACGGGCGCTCAAGAAAGATGGAGGACGTGCAAATAGCACTTTCCCCCTCTCCGTCTTACTTCCTGTATCGACGCGTACAAAAGGAAAAGAAAAAGGCAGCTGACTTCCAAAACTCGCAAAGCAAGTATCATGTCCCCGCCCGACAAATCCACAATATCGTGATCGCGCGAGGGGAAGATACGAACAATCGGAACAATATCAAAACAGTCCATAAAGAATTGATGGTCTTCATGATGAAGGCGAAGATCGAGTCCGCCAAAGATTTCCATGACCTCGTACCGGCTTTCGCCAGAAACGCAGTTTCCGACCGAAGTCAGATTGTGTGTTCGGATAATGACTACCAGATGGCGATCAAGTTCTTCGACAAATTGAAGAATGGGAGAAAGACGGAAGTCATCAGGAAACTGGACGCCAAGGAACAGGTGCCTCAGGCTGGCGATTCTCAGGACGCTGATCTTGATGCCGTCATGACAGGCCTTCTGGCGGGGTTCGAAGAGACTGAAGTTGACTCGATCTCATACATTAAAGGGCTTTGACGGAACTTTCGGTAAAGCGAATGACAGGCTTCACTAAAGATATTGTCCTCGACAACATCGTTCCCTTTGCCTGAACACGGCTCAGGGATCTTGAGGAAACACTTGGTACACCGTTTAGTAGGTGAGAATACCCTTGGCACCATCTGCCTTGAACTTGGGCGATGATCCAAAACGCATCGTTGACGAAGTTGTCACCTCAAGGTCATCCCCTAAGCCTTCGCCGACGGACATCCTCTGCCACTGGTCATGCGCGCAGCCGCACAGAATGCCATGGCACTTCCATCCCTACAGGCTGAGACCGCGTCGATTGCGTCCGATTCATGCAGTCTACCTAATATTTTTTCGGCAATCCGTTGGGGTCTTTGATCTGGGTTCACAAGATCAGGTTTCTTTTGAACTCCGAAGAATTTTTCGAACAGATTACTATTCTGGCTCTCGGTAACCAAACCGAATATGTCATGAACGCAGAAACCGAAATCCTCCTCGCGTTTTTTTGAGTGCAACTATTGTCAGTTGGCGTGCCTCTTTTTCATTTTATCACATTAGTTTGCGAAAATGACGGGCAATCTTATTGAGGTTGCCTAAATCACGACCTTCCAAATTTCACGTGCGCTTACCCGTTCAGGCTCACAAGCCACTGAAAAAATATTAGTATGAAACAATACTACCTGAAAAAATATCGTTATCCAGTGAGATCGGGTTTGGCGCAGATCTCAAGGCGCCATATTAAATGAGCAAGCGGGTGAGTGATCTGCACTCACCCGCCCACACTTGCATTACGGCCCAAGAAGAGCCCTTACTCGGTAAATCCCGGATCTCAGGCAGGTTCCAACTGGTCAAAGAAATATTCTTCAATGATCGCATATTTCTGGTGCAATTCGAGCCAGCTGATCGCCTCGTTGATAGACATTGGCGTCAGTTTGCGCCCGCCTTCCCTATTCCCCTCACCGACATCAATTCCATAATGGGACAGCGGGCCACCTTCACCTGCCAAGAACCAAGCCCCATTATCAGAAACGTAAAGCGTTTCTTCATACCAGGAAATATTATTTCGACCACTATGACGAACGGCGGTGATTTCCTGAGCCTGTTCCGTATCGTAGATTTTCTTGTTTGAAATTATCTTCATCGTACTTTTCCTTTTATAGTAACGTGGTAGATAACTAGCAAATTCGAGTTTCGCGAAAGTTAAGAGGACGCCTTATTCGTAAAAATACTTCCTAGCTCCTGCAAAAACGTGGACGAAACGGCAAGTTGGATGAAGTTCTTGTCACTGCGTTCGGCAAGTTTGCTTTCCGCAACCTGGGCACACTGTGTGTCGATACCGAGGCCCTGAATGATTTCGTGTCCCTGATCTGCCAACCGATCCATGGAGCAGCAATTTATGGGACAAGAGTGCTGTTCCGGGTACTCCGCCCCGATCAGGCCGCGTTTTTCTTACCGAGCCGATCGCAGAGGATCGTCGTACCAGAGCAACGCGCAATCCGATCTCAATCAAGCCATCGGAACCGAAACAATCATCTCCACCCTGCAGCAGGCCCACCTGAACACGCAGCAAGCTGCGGAACAGGTCGGGCTCATCCTTTGACCGCAAACTCCTGTGCCTAAACTTTTAACAGCGGTAGATCTGGGAACGTGTAATCTCGTGGCGCGGAGCGGCTTGGGCGACCGTCATGCGTTCAACCGCGCCAGAGACCAACAACCGCGCCAGAGACCAAAATTGCCAGATTCTTGTCGGCACTCGCGCGGCGACCCCGCTGTGCGCCAAGGATCTCGCCTGTCACGGCGCGTCAGCCAGAACACCTCACGAACGACGCGGCTATGACCGTGTCTAACAACATCAGGCGAACGCGAGCAGGCAGCGCTCACCTTTTGATTGCAAAATTTAAAACTATCATGTCGCGTTCGATCGTCAATTCCTGCAAGTCAAACCTACACATCTTAATAAATTACACTTAACCCATTGAAACTAAATCATGTCTAATCCTGTCTACGCATCAATTTGCAAAATTCGTATATCGTTTTTTCACGGTTGCCAGAAATTGGAAATTTCGTTACCTTTTTAAACGATACAGAAGAATCACTTATAAGAAAATTGGACGTTGCATGAAATATCCTGAAATAGCATTGCGCCCCCTATCACATACTGATCACCCCCAAAGCCAATCGGCCCAGGGATATCGTCGAGGCTATAGAGGTTGTATTGGAATGCTTACTTGAAGCGTTTATGAGGTATACGTTTTTAAGTCGCATACCGAGTGCAATGGGCTTTATACCGAGGTATCGCCCGAATTGTAGACGCTTTACTTGGTAATTTTGGAAGCAAAGGATTGCACAAATGTCGGGGAAAATTCGCTATTCAGATGAGTTCAAGATCGGCGCTGTGGCCCAGGTCACAGAACTTGGGTATTCGGTCAGAGATGTGGCTGACCGGCTGGGGATCAGTACCAAATCCATCTATCTTTGGATAGCGCATTATTCGAAGCCACAAGGCCAAACGGACCAAGAAGCGGAGGTCAGGCGGCTGCAGAAAGAGCTCGAGCGCGTTACTGAGGAGCGCGACGTTCTTAAAAAGGTCGCAGCGTACTTCGCCAAGGATGCAAAGTGAGGCACGCGTTCATCGATACGCATCTTCTGCAATATCCCGTGCGTGTTCTCTGAGTGATTCTGAGCGTTCATCCGCGCGGCTTCTATGCATGGTCTAAAGAACCGTTAGGCCAGCGTGCGCTGGAGGATCGGCGTCAGACCAGGCTGGTGAAGAAGGCTTGGAAGGACAGCTGCAAAGTCTATAGATACTGCAAGATCCATGATGATCTCAGCGACATGGGCGAGGCCATATCTGAGAACCGCGTTGCTCGCTTGGCCCGCCTTGCAGGCATTCAGGCGCAGATCTGCTACAAGAAGAAGCCCGGCCAGTATTGC
>DATFKJ010000437.1:0-7637 GCA_035268705.1 Roseovarius sp.
TGCACGGCCAAGAGGCATGGGATGCCGCCGTGGCCGAGCAACAGGCCATCGAAGACGCCGGTGGTCTGGCCGAAAGCGAACGCCTGAGCCCCGAACAGATCGCCGAGAAGGTGGCCGAGAAAGAGGCCGCAGCGGCCCCCATCGGCACAGGTGTCGCGATCATCTTCCTGATGCTGTCGCTGATCCTTGCCGTGGCCCGGGGCATCAAGCCTTCCGCCAATCCTGCACCGCTTTTGATCGGGGCGCTTGGGGTGGTTCTGGGCCTGATTGTCGATATCCTCTTTATCGCACCCTCCAGCAGTGCAGGGGCCACCGTGGTGATGCTCGCCATTCCCTTGGGCTTGGCGCTCTATGGCACCACCCATGCGGCGGGCCGCTTGGCGCAGAACGAGTTGATCAAGGTGGTCTTCCCGCCCTTGGTTTTGATTGTTGCGGTGCTGGGTTCGATCCTTGGCGGCATCACCAACCCGACCCCTGCCGCTGCCCTTGGCGCGGGTGGGGCGATCATGCTGGCGGCCTATCGTAAGCTTCAGGATCAGGAACGCTCGGGCAAGATCATCATCTTTGCCACGCTGGCGGTGATCATCGCGATCCTGATCGGCATCAACTTCGATCTGCGTATCAACCAAGAGGACGTGCCGTTCGAATCCTGGGTGGCCTTCTTTGCGGCCTATGCGGCCTATCTTTTTGCCGCGTTCGGGTTGCTGTTCTCGTGCTGGGTCCTGTTCACCGGCGGGGTGCTTAGCCCGGTGGTGCGGGAGACGGCCAAGGTCACGTCGATGGTCTTTACCATCCTGATCGGGTCGCAGCTTCTGAACCTTGTGGTGATCTCTTTCGGGGGCGAGCATTACATCCAGCAATTCCTGAAAAGTTTCGACAACGAGTACAAGGTTTTCCTGATCGTTATGCTGGTGCTTTTCGTGCTGGGTTTCGTGCTCGATTTCCTTGAGATCATCTACATCGTGATCCCGATCGTGGGGCCGGTGATCTATGGCGGCACCTTCGATCCCAAGTGGGTGACGATCATGATCGCGGTGAACCTGCAAACCTCGTTCCTGACGCCGCCCTTCGGCTTTGCGCTCTTCTACTTACGAGGGGTCGCACCGAAGGAGGTGACGACGGGCCATATCTATCGCGGTGTCGCGCCCTTCGTCCTGATCCAGGTTGTGGGTCTGGCGATCCTGTGGTTCTTCCCGCAGATCGTGACCATCGTCCCGGCGCTGATCCCGAATTGATCGGCGGCCAGATTGGAACACTGCGCGCGTCCCCGAAAAGGGGGCGCGCGTTTCCCATTTGTGGCTGTGTCGAGGTTCGGCAGATAGGTCCGCGCAGGCACGACGGCCTGTAACATGTCACATTACGACCCCCCGATACCTATACGGAAACCGGGGCTTAAGTGTGCAAACTTAACAGGGATTAGCGGCTTCGTGGTGTGGCGGGGCGGCCATCCGGCAGGGAGATGTTGGCCACCTGTTCGGCAATTGGATCGTTGCTCAGCGGGTGGCACTTGGCCTTGTAATCCGCAGGGTCGCGCATCTTTTCCCACTGGCCGTCGGTATAGACCTCAAGCCCGGAAAACGCGGCCTTGTAGCCCATCTTGGGGCTTCCGGGCACCCAGTAGCCTAAATAGACATGCGGCAAGCCATTTTCCCGAGCGATTTCAATGTGATCCAAGATGAGATAAGTGCCGAGGCTTTGCCGTGGCAGGTCCGGGTCGTAGAAGGAATAGACCATGCTGACACCATCGTCCAAGACGTCGGTCAGGCAGACCGCGATCAGGTTGCCGTCTTCGTCGCTATATTCCACCACGCGCGTGCGGATCGGTGTTTCCTCGATCATTGCGGCGAACTCGAAGGTGTCCATATCCGCCATACCGCCATTGGCATGGCGGTGCTCAAGGTAGCGCCGGAACAACTCGTATTGTTCCTCCGTCGCCCAAGGCGAGGTCGCCCGGCGCATAAGGTGTTGATTGCGCTTGATTGTTTTGCGTTGGCTCTTGCTGGCGGTGAAGTCGTTGACGTTGATCCGTGCCGACAAACAGGCCGCACAATCGGCACAGGAGGGCCGGTAAAGCACGTTCTGTGACCGCCGGAACCCTTGCTTGGACAGGCTGTCGTTCAGGCGTTGCGCCCCTTCGCCTTGCAAGGCGGTGAACAGCTTTCGCTCCATGCGCCCTTCGAGATAGGGGCAAGGCTGCGGCGCGGTTACATAGAACTGCGGGGCTATGGGTAAGGTATGACGCATTTCACCGAAACGATATCAACCTTCCCGCCCTGCGCCAAGACCCTACTCAGGATCGCGCTTTGCGGTTGATCGCGACGGTGCCAAGCACATGATCTGTCAGGCCCTGTGCGCGGTCTGTGGTCATCATCAGCACCACTGAGATAACCTGCAAAACGATGAAGCCCATGCTAACGCTGTAGCCAAGCGTATGAAGGAAAGCCATTGAAAGATCAAAGGGTTGGCCATCCATGCGCCGGAACTCGATCGCCGTCAGGCGCATCCCCCACGTCGCCGATCCGCGGGTTATGGTGATCACGCGATACGCGAAGCCGACAAGCAGGAAGAGCGCCGGAAAAACGAAGACCCCTAGGAAGCCTGTCAGTGGCAGGATCAGCAGGCAAAACCCGATGGTGACGATGGTATCGACCACCCAAGCGATCAGGCGTTTGGCTGGGATGTCGCTGTAGAACTCAGGCTGAGTGACAGGGTCGGGGGTGTGCCAGGAATACTCGGTCATAATGCCATGGGATATAAGGGTAGGAGGCGGCCCGGGGAAGGCCCGGGCCGTGGTTTCTCAGGCTTTTTCAGTCTCGTCTTCCGCATGTGGCGCCGCAGCCGCCTTGGCGCGGTCGTCCATGAATTGGTCGAACTCGGCCTTGTCGCGGGCGTCGCGGAGGCGTTGCAGGAAGGCCTCGAAATTCTCTTGCTCTTCTTCCAGGCGGCGCAGGGTATCGGCCTTGTAGGTGTCAAAGGCGCTGTTGCCGGTGCTGCGAGAAACGTGAAGGTCGCGCTCTATGCGATTGCTTTTGCATGTCATTTTCCCACTCCAGATCATATAGGCCAGAAGGGCGAGACCAACGGGCCAGACAAAGATGAAAGCCAGAACCATGGCCGCGATCCAAGCGCCTTTGCCCTTGGAATCAAGCCAATGTTCGGCGCGGGCCAGCCAACCCATGGGCGCGGTCGTGGCGGCAGGGCCGGAGGATGCAAGCGAGGTCATGTGCAGTGTCCTTTTTGTGTTGGTCAGGTTTGATGTGAATGTCTTTTACATTGGACAAGTGGGGTGCCTTGGCGGGTCTTGCAAGGCGGTATGTGAATGTTTTTTACATTAAATGTGCAAGCAGCTGAAAACACGGGGAAAAACCCTGTCTGCGTCACGTCGGTAATACGTCGGTATTGCGTCGGTGCGATTTTCGCGTGGGATCAGGCGGTAAAATCGCCCTTCAGCGCGCCGGAAATCTTGAGCAGCAGGTCCGGCGCGATGCCAAAGAGATGCCGAGGCGTGCCTGCGGCGGCCCAGACCGTTTCGAACGCCAAAAGGCGTGGATCGAAGAACGCGCGTGGCGCGGTGAGGTGGCCAACGGGCGACACGCCGCCAATGGCAAATCCGGTTTGCGCGCGGATAAGCCCGGCGTCGGCCTTGCCAAGCGGTTCGCCCGCAAGGGTGGCGGCGCGGTCGCCGTCCACCTGATTTCCGCCTGCGGTGACGAACAGCACGGCTTCGCCCGACATCTCGCCCCGGAACATGATTGACTTCGCGATCTGGTCCATGTCGCAACCGACAAGATCAGCGGCCATCTTTGCGGTGGTGGCTTGACCAATCTCGACCGGCTCGATCCCGCAGTCCGCCTCATGCAGGGCGCGCGTGACGCGCTTTAGGCTTTTGCTCATGGCCCTCTCCGTTTTTTGTTTCGAAGCACTATTTCAAGCGTCTGTGGCATTGACCAGCCCCCTTGGGCGGGTATCACTTGACGCATGGATTTTTCGTCACGCATCACCCGTTTGCCCCGCGCCCATGACCCCGAGCAAGGGGCCGAGGCGCGCGCCTTGTTTCCCGACTTGTCCGAAGATTTGGCCGATTTGGTGGAGGGCGCGGCGGGCTCCAGTCCATACCTCAAGACTTTGATTGAAAAGGAAAAGCAATGGCTTCCCGGGGGCTTCGCTGATCCGGAGGCGGCCCTTGAGGCGGTCTTGGCCGATCTACGCGAGGTCGCGGCCGAGACCCTGCCCGGGGCCTTGCGGCAAGGCAAGCGACGTGTCGCCCTGATGACCGGGCTGGCCGATCTGGCCGGGGTTTGGCCGTTGGAGGAAGTGACAGGCCGCTTGACCGATTTTGCCGATCTGGCGACCGATCTGGCGATGAAGGCCTGTGTGGGGGCCGAGATCAAGCGTGGCAAGCTGCCGGGGGCCACGGAGGACGATATTGCCACGGCGGGCGGAATGGTGGCGCTGGCCATGGGCAAGATGGGGGCGGGGGAGCTGAACTATAGCTCCGACATCGACCTGATTTGCCTGTTTGACGAAACCCGCTTTGACCCGGATGACTATCATGAGGCGCGGGCCAGTCTGGTGCGCGCGACGCGCAAGATGGCGGCGATGCTGAATGACCGGACCGCCGATGGCTATGTCTTTCGGACCGACCTGCGCCTGCGGCCCGACCCCGGCGTGACGCCCGTGTGCATGGCCATGGCGGCGGCGGAGGCCTATTACGAAAGCCTTGGCCGCACGTGGGAGCGCGCAGCCTATATCAAGGCGCGGCCCTGTGCGGGGGATATCGAGGCGGGGTGGAACTTCCTTGAGACTTTGCGCCCCTTCGTGTGGCGCAAGCATCTGGATTTCGCCGCCATCGAGGATGCCCATAACATGCGCCTGCGGATACGGGAGCATAAGGGATTGGGCGGGCCTTTGACCTTGCCGGGCCACAACATGAAGCTGGGCCGGGGCGGCATCCGCGAGATCGAGTTTTTCACCCAGACCCGGCAGATCATCGCCGGGGGGCGCGATGCGGATTTGCGGGTGCGTGGCACGGTGGAGGGGCTGGCGAAACTGGTCGAGAAGGGCTGGATTCCCGAGAGCGCGGCCGAGACCCTGACCCGGCACTACAGGTTTCACCGGGAGGTGGAGCACCGCTTGCAGATGCTGCGCGATGCGCAAACCCATGATTTGCCGACCTCGGAGGAGGAGTTCGACCGGTTGGCGGCCTTCATGGGCCGCGACAAGGCAGAGTTGAAGGCCGAGATTCTGGACCGATTGAACGAAGTTCACGAGTTGATCGAGTGCTTTTTCGCGCCAGAGAGCGGCGAGGCCGACGCCGCAGGCGCGGAGGAGGGTTTTGACGAAGATGTGCTGTCTCGCTGGCTTAGTTATCCGGCCCTGCGGTCGCAACGGGCGGTGGAGATTTTCAAGCGGGTGAAGCCCGATATCCTGTCGCGCCTGTCGAAAACCGCGCACCCGCATGAGGCGCTTTTGGCGTTTGACGGGTTCTTGGCGGGCTTGCCCGCGGGCGTGCAGGTGTTTTCCCTGTTCGAGGCCAATCCGCAATTGGTGGATTTGCTTTTGGACATCGCGGGCACATCGCCGAAACTGGCGGCGCATCTGTCGCGCAATGCAGGCGTCTTCGATGCGGTGATCGCCGGGGACTTCTTTGCCGACTGGCCGGGGCGCGAATTGCTTGAGCAAGAGTTGAGCGCGCGCCTGGAGTTGGACGAGGATTACGAACGCAAGCTGGATTCCGCGCGCCGCTGGATGAAGGAGTGGCATTTCCGCGTCGGGGTTCACCACCTGCGCGGTCTGGTGGATGCCGATGCCGCAGGGCGGCAGTATGCCGATTTGGCCGGGGCTGTGATTGGCGCGGTCTGGCCCGTGGTGCAGGATCACTTTGGTAAAAAGCATGGACACCCGCCCGGTCGCGGGGCGGTGGTGCTTGGCATGGGTTCGCTTGGGGCCGAGCGGTTGAATGCCGGGTCCGATCTGGACCTGATCGTGATTTATGATGCGGCGGGTGTGGAAAGTTCCGAGGGGCGCAGGCCCTTGGCGGCGCGGCCCTATTACGCGCGGCTGACGCAGGCGATGATCACCGCGCTGACCGCGCCGATGTCGGAAGGGCGTTTGTACGAAGTGGATATGCGCCTGCGGCCATCGGGCAATCAGGGGCCTGTGGCCACGGGCTGGGATTCGTTCCGGGAATATCAGCGCAACGAGGCTTGGGTCTGGGAGCATCTGGCGCTGACCCGCGCGCGGGTGATTGCCGGGCCGGACGATCTGGCGCGGGATGTCGAGGGCTTTCGCGCGGAGTTGCTGGCCGCGGCGGGGGAGCCGTCCAAGGTCTTGCAAGAAGTTGCCACGATGCGCGCGCGGATCGCCGGGGCGAAGTCCCCCGACGGGCCGTGGGATGCAAAACTGGGCCCGGGGCGGTTGCAGGAGGTGGAGCTTCTGGCGCAGGCTTGCACCTTGATCGCGGGCCGGGCAGAGCGTGACGTGGCCGCCGGCTTGCAGGCGGGTGTCGCAATCGGCTTGCTGGATGACGGCGAGAGAGAGGCGCTTGCCTGTGCATATGGGCTTTGCTGGACCTTGGTGCAGGCCTCGAAATTGCTGAGCGATCGGGCGCTTGACCCGGAAGCTATTGGCGAGGGCGGCAAGGCCTTTGTCCTGCGTGAAAGCGGGTTTGAAACGATCACGGCGCTACAGGCCGCATTGGAAGAGGAAACCGGGAAGGCAGCGGCCGTGATCAATGCGGCCCTCGACCGCCAGCCCAGACAGGTGTGAGATGAACAAAGACCCGTTGGATCCCAAGCGCCTCATTCGGGAGGCCTATAACATCGATGGCATCGAAAAACCCGAGTGCCGGTCGATCTTTCTGGATTGGGCCTTGTCGCTGCCGGAGGGGCAGGAAAGCCGTGGCGCGATCACGGCGATGTTGGAGCGATACCGCGGTGATCACCCCGACCATCCGATGACAGAGGTTCTGTCGGAAGGGTTGGAGGCCGCGCGGGCGCCCCGGCGGCGTGGTGGTTGGCGCAGTCGAGATAGATCATGAAATGCGGTGATTGCTGCGCTGTGGTGAGCTTTTTTGACATCGAAGCACCACGTGATTGTACCTTATTTGTCTAAAATGCGCCTCAATTCGGGGTCAGGGTCTTCTTCAAACGCATGGGTGAAAGCCACCCAAGGAGGATACCATGAAACACATCCGAATGATTGCCGCCCTGATGCTTGGCCTTGCCGTATCGGCCTGTGGCACGGTTGAGACCGCAACGCGAAACGCCCCGCTGGACACGCCCGAGATGGCACCGTCGCCGGTGTCGTACAACGTGGAAGCCGTCCGAGTTTCGGTGCCCAAGTCCTTGAGGGTATCCGAGGCGAACCGGTATTACCCGGGCGGGGACATCGTGTGGCGCGAAGACCCGGTGGGCGACCGTCATGCGCAGGTGAAGGCGATCGTTGAAGCCGGCCTGTCGGAAGGTATCAGCGACATGGAACCCGGCGCGGTTCCGGTCGTGATGGATGTCGAGGTGACACGCTTCCACGCCCTGACGGAAAAGGCGCGATACACCATCGGTGGTGTTCACGCCATCCAGTTCAAAATGCAACTGCGCAACCCTGAGACCGGTCAAGCCTATGGTGAGCCGCATCTT
>DATFKJ010000438.1:0-5366 GCA_035268705.1 Roseovarius sp.
CTGGGCCTGATTGACGCGTTCGAAACCGCGATTTGCCTTATCGAATGGCCCGACCGTCTGGGCGAATTGACGCCGCCCGGCGCGTTGTCCGTGACCCTCGAAGCGCCAACCGGGGATGACAGCCGTGTCTTGACCTGCGAGTGGACGAACCCTGCATGGACACCCCGCGTGAAGGAGCTTGCCGATGTCGGATCGTGATCCCCTCATCGAGACATTCATCGAGGGCACCGATTGGAAGGGGGCGACTGTCGCCCCTCTGGCCGGCGATGCCTCGAACCGGCGCTATCTTCGGTTGATCCATCCCGAGAACGGCAGCGCCGTGTTGATGGATGCCCCGCGCGATAAGGGCGAGGATACCGCGCCTTTCATCCGCATCGCCGAATACCTGACGGCGCAGGGCCTGAGCGCGCCACGGATTCTGGCGCGCGACGAGGCGCTGGGATTCTTGCTTCTGGAGGATCTGGGCGATGACCTTTTTGCCCGGGTGATCCCGCGCGACCCGAACCTTGAATACAGTCTCTATTCCGCCGCAACTGATCTTTTGGTGCAATTGCACGCGGCCCCGCCGCCCGAGGGTCTGGCGGCCTACGACCCAGCCTTGATGGCTGACCTCGCGGCATTGCCCTTTGATTGGTATGCCAAGGCTGAACCCGGCCTGCGACGTGACTTTGCCCAAGCGATGCAGAGCACGCTTGAGGGACTCCATGGCGCAAGGGATGTGTTGATTCAACGCGACTATCACGCCGAAAACCTGCTTTGGCTGCCGGGGCGCAGGGGCACGGCGCGCGTGGGCTTGTTGGATTTCCAGGATGCCATGGTGGGCCACCGGGCCTATGATCTGGTCTCGCTTTTGCAGGACGCGCGGCGCGATGTACCCGTCGCCATCGAAGAGGCGATGGTCATCCGCTACACCGATCAATCCGGGCTGGACCCGGTGCGATTTCGCGCCGATTACAACCGGCTTGGGGCGCAGCGAAACCTGCGGATCGTTGGGGTTTTCGCCCGTCTTTGCATCCGCGACGGCAAGGCGCATTACGTTGACCTGATCCCGCGGGTCTGGGACCACCTGATGCGCAACCTTGAAGACCCGGCGCTGGCCGATGTGGCAACCCTTGTGAAACAGGGCTTGCCCACGCCTGATGCCGATTTCCTCGAAAGACTGAAAGGCCGATGCGCGACACACCCAACGCCCTGATGCTTTTTGCCGCCGGGTTTGGCACGCGCATGGGCGCGCTGACCGCCGACCGGCCCAAACCCATGATCGAAGTGGCGGGCAGGCCGCTGATTGATCACGCGCTGGAGCAGGTGCGGGGCCATGGGGTGGAGACCGTGGTGGCCAATGTGCATTATAAACCCGAACCCCTGATCGACCACTTGAAAGGGAAAGACGTGTGGCTTTCGCATGAAACGCCCGAAATTCTCGACACGGGCGGCGGCCTGCGACATGCGTTGCCACTTCTGGGCAATGGGCCGGTTTTCACCATGAATACCGATGCGGTTTGGCAAGGTCCAAACCCCATGTCGAAACTGGCCGAGGCGTGGGAGCCTTCAAAGATGGACGCCCTTCTGCTCTGCCTGCCGCGCGAAAATGCCTTGGGCCACAAGGGTGCGGGCGATTTCATGGTTGCGCCGGATGGCCGCGCCGACCGAGGGCCGGGGCAAGTCTATTCCGGGTTGCAAATCCTCAAGACCGACCTTTTGCGGGAAGTTGAAGAGGATGTTTTCTCACTCAACCTGCTTTGGAACCGGATGTTGGAAAACGGTCGCCTTTATGCGACATCCTATCCGGGCAAATGGTGCGATGCGGGACATCCTGAGGGTATCGTTCTTGCTGAAGAGATGCTTGGATACCGCAATGTTTGATCCCAGTGATGCCCCCCGTGTCTTTGGCGTGCCGCTTGGCGTGGATTTCCCCAAGGCGCTGGTCGATGGCCTTCTGGCGCTGCACAAGGACCAACCGCCCGAGGCGCTGGCGCGGGTGCATCTGATCGTGAATACCCGCCGCATGGCCCGCCGCATCCGCGAGATGTTCGACCAAGGCCCGGCGCTTCTTCTGCCGCGTATCTCGCTGGTGACCGATCTGGGCGAGGATTGGGCAATGGCGGGTTTGCCCGATGCGGTGCCGCCCCTGCGGCGGCGGCTGGAACTGCTGCAACTGGTGGAACACCTGCTGGAACAATCCCCCGATCTGGCCCCGCGCACCGCGCTCTATGACCTGTCCGACAGCCTTGCCAACCTGATGGACGAAATGCATGGCGAAGGCGTGCCGCCCGAGGTGATCGAAGATCTGGATATCACCGACCAATCCGGCCATTGGGAGCGGATAAAGGCCTTTTTGGGCATTGTCAGACCCTATTTTGATGTCGGACAGACAGAACCCGACGTGGAAACCCGGCAGCGCATGGTGATTGAACGCTTGATTGATCGCTGGCAGGAAACGCCTCCGGATCATCCGATTATTCTGGCAGGTTCAACCGGCTCGCGCGGGGCGACACAGATCTTGATGCAGGCGGTTGCACGGCTGCCGCAAGGTGCGGTCGTGTTTCCGGGATTTGACGAGGACATGCCCGAGGATGTCTGGGACACGCTCGAAACCCCGATGAGCTCCGAAGACCATCCGCAATATCGCTTTGCCCAATTCATGGCGCGGCTGGGTGGCCACCCGCGCGATGTGTCCCGATGGCCGTGGGCGCCGGGCCCTGTCAGCCATGACCGCAACAAGGTGATCTCGCTTGCCCTGCGGCCTGCACCGGTGACTGATCAATGGCTGCGTGACGGGCCGACGCTGCCCGATCTGACAAAGGCGATGGCCGATGTCACGCTGTTGGAGGCAGAGTCGACCCGCGATGAGGCGCTGACCATCGCCATGCGTCTGCGCAAGGCCGCCGAGGATCAAACCACCGCGGCCCTTATCACCCCCGACCGGACTCTGACCCGGCAGGTCACCGCACTTCTGGACCGCTGGGGCATCATCCCCGACGATTCCGCCGGCATGCCCCTGCCGCTTTCCGTGCCGGGGCGGTTCTTGCGGCATGTGGCGGACCTGATGCGCAACCGTCTCACGGCCGAGTCGCTTCTGACCTTGCTCAAGCATCCTCTGACCCACACCGGCAATGAGCGTGGCCCGCACCTGCGGTTGACACGCGAGTTGGAATTGCACCTGCGCCGCCACGGCCCGCCTTTCCCCGATGCCGAAAGCCTGACCACTTGGGCGACTGGCCGAAAGGAGGAGGAGGTCGAGGATTGGGTGGCGTGGATTCGAGACTGTTTCTGCGCAAAAGAGGTAAAAACCGAACAATCCCTGACCCGGCTTGTGGAGGACCACATCACCTTGGCGGCCCGCATCGCCCAAGGCCCAAAAGGCGACGGCACAGGGGAGCTTTGGGAAAAGGAAGCGGGGCGCGAGGCGCTCAAGGCGGTGACGGAGTTGCAGGACAATGCCAAACATGGCGGCACTCTCAACGCGCCGGATTACGGCAACCTCTTCAACGCCGTTCTGGGCCGGAGCGAAGTCCGCAACCCCGACACGCCGCACCCGCATATCCGCATCTGGGGGACGCTGGAGGCCCGCGTTCAGGGGGCCGAGCTTCTGATCCTTGCAGGGCTGAACGAAGGAAGCTGGCCCGAGGCACCCAAACCCGACCCGTGGCTGAACAGGAAACTGCGCAACGACGTCGGGCTTTTGCTCCCCGAACGCCGCATCGGCCTTTCGGCGCATGATTTCCAACAGGCCGCGACCGCGCCCGAAGTTTGGTTGACCCGCTCGATCCGGTCGGATGATGCTGAAACCGTGGTGTCGCGATGGCTCAACCGCTTGGAAAACCTGCTCAAGGGCCTTCCCGAGCGTGGCGGCAAAGACGCGTTGGATGCCATGCGCGCCCGCGGGCAAAAATGGCTCTCGCTGGCCGAGCAACTTGAAGACCCGGGCCAAGCGACACCAGCCAAACGGCCAGCGCCGATACCCCCGGCCATTGCCCGGCCGAAAAAGCTTTCCGTGACCGAGATCAAGACCCTGATCCGCGATCCCTATGCAATCTATGCCAAGCATGTGCTTGGCCTGCGCCCGCTCGATCCGCTTATGAAAGCGCCTGACGCCCTGTTGCGCGGTACCGTCCTGCACAAGGTGCTTGAAGTATTTATCAAAGATACGAAGGACGATCCAAATCTGCTGACCCGCGATCACCTGATTGCCAAAACCGAGACTATTTTGGCCGAAAACGTCCCTTGGCCCGAGGTTCGCGCGATGTGGCTGGCTCGGATGGAACGGGTCGCCGATTGGATACTGGAGTCCGAGGAAACCCGGCGAGGACGCGCTCGGCCTAATGTTTTCGAGGAAAAGGGCCAAGCGGAATTGCCCAGACTGGGATTTACCCTGTCCGGCACCGCCGACCGGATCGACATGGACGACACCGGGCGGCTTTATATCTACGACTACAAAACCGGTGCCGCCCCCGCAAAAGACCAGCAGAAGCATTTCGACAAGCAATTGCTGCTTGAGGCCGCGATGGCCGAGCAATCCGGTTTTGGTGATCTTGCACCAAATAAGGTGGCCGGGGCCTATTACCTCAGCCTGAACAACGATCCCAAGGAAGTGCCCGCGCCCTTGGAGGAAGAGCCCGTAGAGAAGATCTGGAAAGAGTTCGAGGCCCTGATCGCAACATATCTGGACGAGAGCAAGAGCTTCCCCTCGCGCCGGGCCATGTTCACCAAGGATATGGAAGGTGACTATGATCAACTGGCCCGGTTCGGGGAATGGGACATCACCGATGACCCGGAAGAGGAACCGATGACATGATCGAACGGGATGACGCCACACAACGGCAAGTGGACGCCGCCCGCCCGGATCGCTCGACCTGGCTTTCGGCCAATGCGGGGTCGGGCAAAACGCGGGTTCTGACCGATCGTGTGGCGCGGCTGTTGCTGGAGGATGTCGATCCACAGCACATATTGTGCCTGACATACACCAAGGCGGCCGCCAACGAGATGCAGAATCGTCTATTCGAGCGATTGGGTGGATGGGCGATGCTGCCCAACGACAAGCTGCGCGCGGAGTTGGAACAGCTTGGCGTGGAGCAGAGTCTGGAGGATGACACCCTGCGCAAAGCGCGGCGCCTGTTCGCCTGCGCCATCGAAACACCTGGCGGGTTGAAGATTCAGACGATCCACTCTTTCTGTTCCTCGCTCCTGCGCCGTTTTCCGCTTGAGGCCGGTGTCACGCCCCAGTTCACAGAAATGGACGACCGTACCGCCAGCCTTCTGCGCGCCGAGATCGTGGAAGAAATTGCCGAGGGGCCGCAGGCCGAGGCCTTCTACGCCCTTGCGCGGCATTACACCGGCGATGATCTGGATAAGTTGACCGGCGAGAT
>DATFKJ010000439.1:0-4900 GCA_035268705.1 Roseovarius sp.
CGGAACATGATGGTCAGGTTCGACACGCCAAGGGCCTTGGCCGCGCGGACATACTCAAGGTTCCGCGCCCGCAGGAATTCGGCCCGCACAACGCCCACAAGCGCCATCCAGCCGAACAGCACGGTAATCACCACCAAAAGCCAGAAACTTCGCGGCAGGATCGCAAACAGGATGATGATCACGTAAATCTGCGGCGTTGAGGCCCAAATCTCGATGATCCGCTGAAAGATCAGGTCAAGCCAGCCACCGAAATAGCCCTGAATGGCCCCCGCGAAGATGCCGATGACCGACGATAGCGCGGTCACGATCAAGGTGAACATCACCGACAGGCGGAAACCATAAATCACCCGCGCCAGCACATCGCGCTTGGTGTCGTCCGTGCCAAGCCAGTTCTGCTCATTCGGCGGCAAAGGGGCCGCGCCGGGGCGGTCGACGGACGTGTCATAGCTATAGGGGATCGGTGGCCAGATCATCCAGCCCTTGGCAATCTCCTCGCCTTCTACCATGCCGTCTTGGGCATCTTCCATCACCCCCTCGGGATCATCGAAACAGATATCCAAGCCGCCCGATGTGATCAGACACTGCACCTCGGGGTCGCGATAAATCGCCTCGGTCTCGAAATCACCGCCAAATTGGGTTTCGGGATAGAAATTGAAGATCGGCGCATAAAAATCCCCGCGATAGTTCACGAGGATCGGTTTGTCGTTCGCCACGAACTCGGCACAGAGCGTGATCACGAAGATCACCGAGAAGATGATCAAGGACCAAAAGGCACGCTTGTTGCGCTTGAAATTCCGCCACCGCCGCTGATTGAGAGGGGACAGGCTCATGACACGCCCCCCTGCCCTTCATCTTTCCGCAAACACTCCGGGGGAGTCGCCGCATGCGGCGACGGGGGCAGCGCCCCCTGCCCACATAGGCGGTCAAGACCCAAGCCCATCGCCTCAGCCCTCCCGCTTTTCAAAGTCGATGCGCGGATCAACCAGCACATACATCAAATCCGACAGGATATTGACCAGCAACCCGATCAGGCCAAAGAGGAACAGCGTGCCGAACATCACCGGGTAGTCGCGGCCAACGGCCGCCTCGAACCCAAGCCGGCCCAAGCCATCCAGCGAAAAGATCGTTTCGATCAGGACCGACCCGCCAAAGAACACGCCGATGAAAACCGCCGGAAAACCCGCGATCACGATCAGCATGGCGTTGCGGAAGATATGGCCATAAAGCACGCGGCCTTCGCTGAGGCCCTTGGCGCGGGCGGTCATGACATAGTGTTTCTTGATCTCATCCAGAAAGGAGTTCTTGGTCAGCAGGGTCAACGTCGCGAAGGCCGCGATGGTCGAGGCCAGCACCGGCAGCGCAATGTGCCAGAAATAGTCAAGCACCTTGCCCACAAGGCTCAACTGCTCCCAATTGTCCGAGGTCAGCCCCCTGAGTGGAAAGATCGAGAAATAGCTACCTCCCGCGAACAGCACCAGAAGCATGATGGCGAACAAGAAGGCGGGAATGGCATAAGCCACGATAATGACCCCGCTGGTCCATGTATCGAAGGAGCTGCCGTCATGCACGGCCTTGCGAATGCCAAGCGGGATGGAAATCAGGTAGGCGATCACGGTCGACCACAGACCCAAAGTGATACTGACCGGCATCTTTTCCAGCACGAGGTCAAGCACGTCGATTTTTCGGAAGTAGCTCTCCCCGAAATCGAAGCGCATATAGTTCCACATCATGTTGAAGAAGCGCTCAAGCGGTGGCTTGTCGAGGCCGAACTGCTCCTCCAATTCGGCGATCAATTCGGGCGGAAGGCCACGGGCGCCGACATATTGCTCGTTATCGCCGCCGCCGGTCATGTCTTGGCCGGCGTCATTGCCCGAGCCAGCGAAACCCTCGAACACATCGCCCTGGCCTTGCATGTTGGCGATCACCTGCTCCACCGGGCCGCCGGGGACGAATTGGACCAAGACGAAATTGATCACCATGATCCCCACAAGCGTGGGAATGATCAGCAGCAGCCTGCGCAGGATATAGGCGCCCATCGGCGGGTTACCTCAACGCGCCAGAGGCTTTCAGCGCCTCGGCCTTGTCGGCGTTGTACCACCAGAAATCCAGCACACCCAATGCATAGGGCGGCAGGGTTTCGGGGTGTTCATACATGTCCCAATAGGCCACCCAGTAGCTGTCGTTGTACCACACCGGCACCATGAAGCGCTCATGGCGCAGCGCACGGTCCAAGGCGGTCAGGGCCACGCGCTCTTCCTCGCGGGTCTCGGCCTCAAGCGAGGCGTTGATGATGGCATCGACCATCGGGCTGGCCAGCCCTGCGGGATTGAACAGGCTGAACGCGGCCTCGGATGAGCCGTAACGCTGCAACAGGCCGGTGCCAGTGCCAAGGAAGGTGACGTAATTGTCGAATACCAGATCATAGTCACGGTCGCGGTTGCGCAGGGTATATTGCGAGGGATCGACATTTTCGTAGGTCGCATCGATGCCCATCAGTTTGAGGTTGCTGACAAAGCTTTCCACCACTGCCCCCAAGGTTGCGGACCCCGACGAAGGTATCGGAAAATCAATGCTCAGGACCTCACCGTCGGCATTGCGGCGCTTGCCATCATCTCCAACAGTCCACCCCGCCTCGTCCAGCAGTTTCATAGCCCTGCGCAGATTGCGCCGGTCATTGAGGCGCGCGGCACGCGATTCATGCGCCCGCACCGCCGGTTGGGTCAGCATGTCGTCCGGGATCACGTCGCCCAAGGATTCAAGAAACTCAAGCTCGGCACCCTCCGGCGGTCCCTTGGCCTCAAGCGGGGTGTCTTGCACGAAGGAATGGCGTTGTTTGAACAACCCGAATTGCAGGGATTCGTTGGTCCATTCAAAGTTATACGCTAGGGCCACCGCCTTGCGAACGCGTACATCCTTGAAGACATCCCGCCCAAGGTTGAAGACGAACCCGGTGGGCGTGGGCGGCGTCCCGTCGGGCAATTCCTCCAGCTTCACATTCCCCGCATTCACTGCCGGAAATTCATAGCCTGTGGCCCATTTCTTGGAATTTCCCTCGGAGCGGAAAGTATATTCGCCAGCTTTGAAGGCCTCGAATGCGGCGCTGTCGTCGGCAAAATACTCGATCCGGATACGATCAAAGTTGTGGCGGCCTTGGTTGATCGGCAGATCCCAGCCCCAGTAATCCGGATTGCGCTTGTAAACGATCCTGCGGTTTACATCGAAACTTTCCACTTGATACGGGCCTGACCCGGGCGCGGCCTCCAGTCGGGGTTCATCCAGACGCGCGTCGTTCTCTTCATACCACTTGCGCGGAAATACCGGCGTGCCGCCCACCTGATCAATCAGAGAGCGGCGCGAGATACCTTCGGCGAAGGTGAATTTGACGGTGTGGTCGTCCAATGCCTCGGCCCCGGTGACCCGGCGACTGACCGCTTGGGCGTAGGAAGGAAGGCCCTGCTCAAGAAACAGGTTATGTGAGAATACCACGTCATGCGCAGTGACCGGCGTGCCATCGGCGAAACGCGCCTCGGGACGCATGTGGAAGATCACCCATGTCTTGCCCTCGTCATACTCAAGGCTTTCCGCCAACAGCCCATAGGCTTCGCCATAAGCATCGGCGGGCGCAGGACCACCACCAGCGGGCATTTCCCCCAAAAGACTTTCATAGACCATCCACGACAAACGCCCGGCACGGCCCTTGCGGGAGTATGGGTTCATCGAATCGAAGGTGCCCGGCGCATAAAGCGAAATCTCTCCCCCCTTCGGCGCATCAGGATTGACATAGTCAAAATGCGGGTAGTCAGCCGGATAGCTCAGATCGCCGTAGAAGGAGTAGCCATGCGAACGAATGATCCCGTCGCCATCCTGTGCCATGGCCTTGTGTACCATCAGGGCGGCAATCAACAGTCCAAGCAAAGCGAGGGTTGCGACGCGCGGGGCGGTCAGAATCATCGCCCGGGCCTTGGCCCGGTTGCGCTCTGCGGTCATGCCGTTCTCCTTTTGCTGCCGATTATCAATTTGGCGCGTTTACGGTTGCAGGCAAGCTAATGGACGCAGGCCGCCATATTCAAGCACCGAAAGCAGGACGGCGGCGCAGCGCGCAAAAAAACCGCCGCCCACGACGGGCGGCGGCATCGGAATTCACTTGCGGTGCTGATTATTCAGTGGCGCTTTGCATATACGCGATAATTGCCGCGCGATCTTCTTCCTTGCGCAGCCCCCGGTAACTCATCTTGTTGCCCGGAGCATAAGCCTTGGGGTCTTCCAACCATGCGTTCAGCTCATCCACGGTCCATGCCTTGTCGGAGAGGTCTTGCAACGCGTTGGAATAGCGGAAACCGTCGACACTGGCGATTGGACGGTCAACGATATTGGCCAGATGCGGGCCAACGCCGTTCTTGCCATCTTCCAGCTTGTGACACGCTTGGCACTGACGCCACGCTTTCTTGCCATCGGCAGGGTCGGCGGCAGCAACCATGTCAGCGAAACCACTGGCCGCCTCAGTTGCATCGGCTGCTTCTGCCTGTGCTTCGTCGGTGCCTTGGGCTTCAGTGGTCACCGGCTCTTCCGCGGTCACTTCCTCAGCAGCGGTCGTTTCATCCTGCGCCTCGGCAGTCGCGGCCATCTCGACGTCTTCCTCGGTCATCGGCTCGGCAGATGCTTCTTCTTCTTCCGCAGCGGCAGGCACTTCGATCTCGTAGGTATCGCCATCGGATTGATCAAGATAGGCGATCAGATTGGCGCGGTCTTCCATGTCCTTGACACCGGCAAAGCCCATGGTGGTGCCCGGCGCATAGCCTGCGGGGTTTTCAAGAAAGGCCGACAACTCTTGCGGGGTCCAGACATCGACAACCGCTTTCAGGCTACCGGAATACCCGAACCCATCGGCACTGGCGACCTC
>DATFKJ010000440.1:0-2917 GCA_035268705.1 Roseovarius sp.
TTTTTCGATGATTTCCACGGCAACCCCCGGCGCTGACACCCCTAATAGATCAGCGCACGGCCGAGGGATTTCAAGCCTCACGCTCCACCAACCCCTGAACGCCCTGCCACGCACCGGGTTCCAGTTCCAGCCCCAAAACCCGGTCAGGGTTGGTGGGCGGGGGCATTTGAACGCCTGTCAGCTTGCTAAACCCGAAACGGCCATAGTACGGCGCATCGCCCACCAAAAGCACCCGTTGCCAGCCCTGCGCCTCGGCCAGATGCAGGCTTTCGCGGATCAACCCCCCGCCAAGCCCCTCGCCCTGCCGTGTCGGGTGAACCGCCACCGGGCCAAGCAAAAGCACCCTTTCGCCCGCCACACAGACAGGCCAAAATCGGATCGCCCCGGCCAAAATCCCGTCCGGGTCGCGCGCCACCATGCTCAGCCCGGCAACGGGCGGCACGTCATCGCGCAACCGGTAGGAGGACAGCGCCTCACGCCCCGGCGCGAAGCAGAGGTCGTAAAGCGCCTCGACCTCCCACCAATCCTCGTCTGTTTCTGGCCGTAACTCGAACACGCGCCCCCTGCGAACCCCTTGTGAATAAAACTGGAATTGCGCCTAGCACGGCGTTACCTCTGGCAAAAGCCGTAAAAAACAGGAAGCACGCGCGATGTTCTATACCCCCGATCAGGGCCACGGCCTGCCGCACAATCCGTTCAACGCCATCGTCGCCCCGCGGCCCATCGGTTGGATATCCACCCGTGGGGCCGATGGCCAAGACAACCTTGCGCCCTATTCCTTCTTCAACGCCGTGGCCTATGTGCCGCCGCAGGTGATGTTCGCCTCCACCTCGGCCAAGCCCGACCGCGAAGGCACCAAGGACAGCGTCGCCAATATCCGCGACACCGGCCTGTTTTGCGTCAATATCGTGGGCGAGGCACAGCGCGACGCCATGAACCAAAGCTCCGGCGCATGGCCGCGCGGGGTGGATGAATTCACCGATGCCGGAATCGACCGGGCCGAGTGCGAAACAATCGCCTGTTCACGCGTGGCCTTGGCCCCCGCCGCCCTTGAATGCCGCCTGACCCAGATTGTTGCGCTTCCGGGCGACGCGAACTTCGCGGTTTTTGGCGAGGTCACGGGCGTCCACATGCGCGACGACTGCCTGACGGATGGGTTCTTTGACCCCGGCACATACCGCCCGCTGGCGCGCATGGGCTATCAGGATTACACCGTGGTCCGCGACACCTTCACCATGAAACGCCCCGAGTGATCACGGCTCGCGGAAGGCCTCCTGGCTTTTGTAAAGCGGCTTGAGAAGGTATTGCAGCACAGTCTTTTCGCCGGTGTGCAACTCCACCTGCGCCTGCATTCCGGGGCGGATCTCGATGCGTTCCTGCCGAGGCGTCAGGTTGGCGGTATCCACCCGAAGCGTCACCTTGTAATGCGGGTTGCCATCGGGCTCGCGGGCCTTCTCATCCTCGAAGGTATCGGCGGAAATCAAATCCACCACGCCCTTGAGTGACCCGAAAATCGTGTAATCATAGGCCGTCAGCTTGATCGTCGCCTCTTGGCCCTTGCGGATATTGGCGATGTTTTCCGGGGCCACCTTGGCCTCGACGAACAACTCCTCATCCAGCGGAATGATCTCCAGAATCTGCTCGCCGGGGCGCACGACGCCACCAATGGTGGTGACATTGAGGTTATTGACGATCCCGCGCATCGGGCTTTCCAGCACGGTGCGGTTCAACTGGTCCTGACTGGATTTCAGGTTCTGCTTGAGCGTACCCAGTTCCTTCAAGGTCTCCGAATATTCCTTGGCACGATCCAACTCGGTCTGCGTGACGATCTCGTCATAGCGGGTCTTGGCATCGGCATAGGCACCACGCGCGCGCGTCACCTCGATCAGGGCGACGATCTTTTTCTCAAGCAGGTTCTCCAACAAGCGCATTTCCTCGCCCGCCTGTTCCATGACCTGTTTCGCGCCCTCGCTGCGCTTGACGAAATCCTCCTGCCGCGCCTTCAGAAGCGCCTTTTCCGAGGCCACCATCTCGGGGCTGCGCAGGGCCATGTCGGCGGGCACCGTGAAATCATACTGCCCGGCCAGTTCCGCCTCCAGCCGCAAGCGGCGAATCTCAAAGGCGGTGATCTGATCGCGCAAATCCTCGACCGAGGATTTGAACTGCGTGCCATGCAGTCGGGCCAGAACATCACCGCGCTGCACGATATCGCCTTCCTGCACCATCAGTTCCGAAAGGATACCGCCCTCAAGGTTCTGGATGATCTGCGGGCGCGAGGACGAGATGAACGAGCCTTCCGCGCGCACGATCTCATCCACCCACGCAAAAGCCGCCCACAGAATGAACAGCCACACCGTGATGGCACAAAGCCAAATGGTCAGGCTCGGGCCGCGTAGCCGCTCGTTCAACTGCGCGGCAAGGTTGGTGCTGCTTGCGCTCATATCAGGCCCCTTCCTTGCCGCCCTGCGCCAGATGCGCAAGCACCTGATCGCGCGGCCCATCGACGGCCAGACGCCCGTTTTGCAGGATCATCGTCCGATCCGTCAGTTGCAGGATCGGCACCCGATGCGTGGCAATCACCGCCGTGCGCCCCTCAAGCCAACTTTCCAAGCGGCTGACCAAGGTCTTCTCAAGCGTCTGGTCAAGCGCGGCGGTGGGTTCATCCAACAGGCACACCTTGGGGTCTTGCAACCACAGCCGCGCCCAGCCGATGGATTGCCGCTGCCCTTGGCTCAACCCCTGCCCGCCATCGCGAATTTCAAGGTCCAACCCCTTGGGGTGGCTTTTCACGAATTGCCCCAACCCGGCAAAATCCAAGGCCGCCAACAGGCGGTCGTCGTTGCGCTCCAACAGCGTCAGGTTGAGGTTTTCGCGCAAGCTGCCAGTGAACAGGCGCACGTCTTGCCCCAAATAGCCA
>DATFKJ010000441.1:0-2581 GCA_035268705.1 Roseovarius sp.
ACATCCGTGGTGTTGAAAGCATGGTCCACGAAGGCCCCTTCGCCCACGTAGCCGCCAAGACGCAGATAGGCCTTGATCAAAGCGGGCACCTGTTTCATCGCTAATGGCCTGTTCAAATTTTCCTTTGGAATCAGGTTCATATCCTGAAAGGCCGCCCCATGCGCCTGCACACGCAATGCCTTGGGCGCAAGATGGTTGTGATGCAGCATCGACAAAGGTTGCGCAAGGTCGCGGGCTGCCGTGCCATGGAAGCTGGCCACGCCAAACAGAATGTCTATGTCATGGTCAGTGACATAGCGTGCCAAACCCTGCCAAAGGTGAAACATCGCCGCGCCGCCGCGATATTCCGAAGCCAAGCAAGAACGCCCCAGTTCCATCAACCGCCGACCTGAAGACTTGAGCACCGTCAAATCATACTCGGCTTCAGAATAAAACTGCCCCGCACGCGCCGCCTGATCATCGCGCAACAAGCGGTAAACCCCTACCACTGAACCATTTTTCGTATCATCCAGTAACAACAGGTGATCAAAGAACGGATCGAACCTATCCCGCTCCAAGCCCGACTCGTGATCGACCAACGGGCCATCACCGCCGAGTTCCTGCACAAAAACACGATAGCGCAACGCCTGCGCCGCGCGCAGATCTTCCTGTGTCTCTGCCAGCTTTACCCGAAACCTCGGCTCAGCATCCATGATTTGCCCTCGACCCCTTGTCTGTCAGGCGTTTTATGCAGGCAAAGGCCGGTTGGCAACGGCCACCAGGCAACACTCTTTTACTACCGCATAGGTTGTGTTAACCCTCTGGTAACCCTGATGGGTCATCAAAGACAGGTAACAGTTCTACGCGGGCCCCATCAAAGACCACTTTCCCATGGTCGGGAAAGTTAACGGTAACCTTGCCCGCGATGTTGGATTGCACCTGCCCCGTGCCCCAATCGGGCTGTGTCGGGTGGCGCACCAGCATGCCGGGTTCGAGTATTGAGTTCATGTTTGTCACGTCGCTCGCGCCTCTTGGGAAGGAAAATCATGGGCCAGCATATCGATAACCTCGCCGCCCTGATAGGGTCTCGCATTTGCCATGACCTGATAAGCCCGATTGGCGCTGTCACCAATGGGCTTGAACTGATGTCGATGGCCGGTAGCCAAGGCCCCGAGCTTGACCTTGTCAATGAAAGCGCGGCCAATGCCAACGCCCGTATCCGGCTTTTTCGTCTAGCATTTGGGCAGGCAACGCCGGACCAGATCACCAGCGGTGAAGAGATCCGAGGCATCCTCAAAGACGTCTATGACAAGAGCCGAATAGCCATCAACTGGACCCCGCCTTCCGAGCTTGCACGCTCGGATGCTCAAACGCTCATGCTGGCCCTATTGTGTTGCGAGCAGGCCATTCCCCAAGGAGGCACCATCACCGTGACGCAGAAGCCAAGAGCATGGAGCGTCATCGCGACCGGCCCACGCATCATGGCTGATCCAACGGTTTGGGAAAACCTCAGCCGTCCCTATCCAGATTGCGATATCGCCCCGTCGCAGGTGCAATTCGCACTTTTGCCACGCCTTTTGGCCGAGCGTGGCAAAACCTGCACCTATAGGCTCACCGAAGGCGAGGCCCGCCTTGCGCTTTAGCTGCGGATCGCGCCATCGCCCTCGACCAGGTATTTGAAACTGGTCAATTGCGCAGCGCCAACCGGCCCGCGGGCGTGCATCTTGCCGGTGGCGATACCGATCTCGGCACCCATGCCGAATTCACCGCCATCGGCGAACTGGGTCGAGGCATTGCGCATCAAAATGGCACTGTCGAGCCGGGCATAAAACTGACCTGCGGCCGCGTCATCCTCGGTGATGATGCAATCGGTGTGCTGCGAGTGATGCGTGCGGATATGGTCGATGGCCCCGTCGATATCTTCAACCACCCGCGCCGCGATAATCTTGTCGAGATATTCACACCCCCAGTCGCCATCACCGGCGGCATGGGTGCCTTCGATGACTTGCAGGGTCTCGTCGGCCCGCACCTCAACCCCGGCATCCATCAGCGCGCGAACAACCCCTTGACCTATGGTGTCCACGACATCCTTGTGTATCAAAAGGCATTCCGCCGCGCCGCAAATCCCAGTGCGTCGGGTCTTGGCGTTCATCACCACGCGAAGCGCCTTTTCAGGGTCGGCCGCCTTGTCGATATAGATATGCACGATGCCTTCGAGATGGGCAAAGACAGGCACCCGCGCCTCGCGCTGAACAAGCCCCACAAGGCCCTTGCCGCCGCGCGGCACGATGACGTCGATAAATTCGGTCATGCGAAGCATCTCGCTGACAGCCGCGCGGTCTCGGGTGGGCACCAGTTGCACGGCCTCTTCGGGCAAGCCCGCTGATTTGAGGCCCTCAACAAGGCAGGCGTGAATCGCACTCGAGGAATGGAAGCTTTCCGAGCCCCCCCGCAGGATCACCGCGTTGCCCGACTTCAGGCACAGCGCGCCAGCGTCGGCGGTGACATTCGGACGGCTTTCATAAATCACCCCGATCACCCCCAAGGGCGTGCGGACCCGGCGGATATGCAACCCGCTGTCCATGTCCCATTCGGCCAGAAC
>DATFKJ010000442.1:0-9905 GCA_035268705.1 Roseovarius sp.
AACCGAGCCCCCGACCGAGCCGCCAATCGCGGCCCCCGCCGCCGAAAGAATGATCGTCGCCATGCCTGCTACCCCTTCTTCATGGAAATTCAAATCGCGCCACGATGCGCCGCCGCCACGGCGGCGTCAGCGGGCTTTCAATCACCCCATGCCCCGAATAGGCGTGAATGAATGTGGCCTTCGCGCCCACCTGCGCGGCAATACCCAGATGCTTGGCCACCCCCTGCGCCCGCATCCGAAAAAGCAGCACATCGCCCGGGGCCGCCTCAGCCAAGGGCTTTGCCCGCAAATGCCGCCGCGCCGCACGCCAAAGCTGCTCATCGCCCGCAGGCTCCGACCAATCCATCGTATAGGCCGGCACCGCCTCGGGCTCCGCGCCCAACACTTCACGCCACAGCCCGCGCAACAGCCCAAGGCAATCGCACCCTGCACCCTTGCATGAAGCCTGATGCCGATAGGGCGTTCCCAACCACGCCCGCGCGGCGCACAAAATCTCACCCCCCCGGTTCATCCCCGGCGGCTCCCGCCATCCAATCGGCCTGCCCGCGACGGATCGCTGATTGTCCAATCATCGCCGGGAATATCCGGAAATCCTTGGAAATTCAGATAATTGTTGAACTTCAACCGACAGGTCTCGCCGCGCTTGTCACAGCCTGCAATCAGACGCAGGCAATCGCCCGCAACAATCGGCGCGCGCAGCGGCGCCCACAGCTCGATCACCCGCACGCCTGCCTCGTCAACATCGCTCTTGATCGGCCCGCGCAGGCCCGCCGCCTCGCCGCTGTCCATGCGCAAAAGCCCATGCCGAAACCACGCCGGGGCAAAGCCTGCCAAGGACGAAAACCGAAACACCCGGCGCTCCTCAACCTCTTCAACCGCCATGTCGGCAAAATATCCGGGCATGGTCACATCGAACCCACAGGCCCCGTCACCCAAGACAGCCGTACAAGGCTTCTGGTAAACCCGCCCCACCGGCCGGTTCAAAACATCCGTCAGCCCTCGCAACTCGGCCTCGAAGGCCCCACCGGCACGGCGCAACTCGCCAATGCTGCCGCGAAACTGCAACTGACGTGCGCTGACATCGGACCAATTGACCAACCACGCACGCACCTCGGCCCCGTCATAGCGTCCCGCCTCGATATCCGCCTCGCGGATCGCGGCATCGCTCAACGCTCCCAAAGCCTCGGTATTATCGACCGAAAGCCCCGTGCTTTGCTGCAAGGCCAAGGCACTCAGGCCCGTGTCGGCCTTGAAGGTGATGCCCTCGAACTCCAATCTGCAATCATGGTCTGTGAACCCCAGCGTCACGCCATCTGACCGCGTCACCGCCCAGCACCGGCAGGTGGTGGTCACACCCGTTTCAAGATGCGCCTTCAACCCCTCGTGCAGCCCGCTCATACCCGGACCTCCACGATCGGCACATTGGGCGCATCGCCCGCCTGAAAACTGGCCAGCGAGGTTTGAATGCGGTCAATGTCAAACCGCACCGGCACGTCGAATTCAAACCCGGCAGTGATCTCAACCCCCTCGTTGGGCGGATGCACGAACCGGACCACCCCGGTCTCGCTGTCCACCTCGTAATGCACGCCCTCTTGCTGCTCATCGCCGCCAAGGCCCACGCGCACCGTGCCCGCCACGGGCTTGGTGATGGGCCGCTCATAGACCTGCTCGCCGGATCGGTATTGCTTGATCAGTTGAAAGGCACTGGTCACATCGTCACCTACCGCGATCACCTGATCGTCGTAGGCTACCTCGGCCCGCGCGCCGCAGGATTTGTAATCGGTCCAATCTTTCCAGCGGAACCCAAAGATCTGCCCCTGCCGCGCCTCGAAAAAGGCAATCAGCGTTTCAATATCGTCCAGACTGCGCATCGCCACCCCCGCGTCATAGCGGCGGCGCGAATGGCGCCACGGCGTGTTGCGCTCCTCGAACCCATTGGCCAGCGTCACAACATCCGTGTGCCGCTCCGGCCCCCCGATTGACCCGAAGCTCAGGCTTGCAGGGAAACGTTCCTCGTGAAAATTCATGGCTCACCCTCCTTAGCGGTTGCGCGATCCGCGCCCGATGGCGCGGCCCAGTTCGGCGGCGATCTGCCCCCTGGAGCGGCGGAAGCCCTCGGCATCAGGGGTCGTGACATTCATCACCACGTTGACCGGCGCACCGCCGCCGCGCGCCTGCACCCCCAGCTTGCCATCCGGCCCGCGCGACAGTGGCATGATCGCCTCCGGCCCGGCCTCACCCATCAACCCAGTGCCACCCCGCATCGGGAAGGTCACCGGCCCGCTGACGATCCCGCCACTGGCAAAGGGCTGCACCCGGCCCTGCGCGAATGACCCGCCCTTCTCAAACGGAAACAGTCCCGACATGAGGCCCCCAACCCCTTGGGCCAGCAATCCACCCACATGCTCCGTCACCGGCTTCACGGCCGAGTTAAAGGCCGCGTTGATCATCGAATTGGCCATCTTCTCAAGCGCTTGAGACAGGCTGTCGCCATGCACCACCGCGCCGCGAATGGCCCGGGTCAGGCCCCGCCCGATCCCGCGCTCCAACGTGGCAACATCCTGCCCCGTCTCGGCAAAGCTCTCGCGCACCCGGCTCAACTCGGCGTTAAAGGCCGCCGCCATCCCCGTGGTCTGCCCAAGGGTTTCGTCCAGCGCCTCAACCTGCGCGTCCAAATCATCCAATCGTTCCACGTCATCCATCCTTTGTGTCTTTGGGCGCATCGGGGAAATCGGCCATCAAGGCCTCAAATCCCCCGCGCCGCAAGGGCGCGACCCCGGCCCCCGTGCCCAGCATCAATTCCAACTCCGCCGGCGTCAGCGCCCAGAACTCATGCGGCCGCAAGCCCAACCCGCGCATTCCCGCCTGCATCAAGGCAGGCCAATCAAAGCGCGCGCTGCTCATGCCCCCTCCGGTGCCATGAAGGCCCGTGCCAGCAGTTCGGCGGCGGCTCGGGCGGCACCCATGGCCCCGCCCTCGATCTCGGCGCTCAACAGGTCACTCGCCTGCCCACGCCAGCCGCCGCCGCGCAGCCCCGCCACAATCAGGCGCAGCACATCGCGGCTGGAAAAGGCACCGCTTTCAAAGCGCTCCACCATCTCCACCAGTGACCCGCCTTCAAGACTGGCTTCCAGCTCCGCCAAGGCCCCAAGGGTCAGCTTCATCACATGCCGCTGCCCGTCGATCATCAGGGCCACCTCACCTGCAAAAGGGTTCGCCATCGGATCACGCCGCCGTAAAGGTCAGCTGCCCCGCCGAGGCCAGCGACAACTCATAGGTCGCCTCGCCATCATGGGTGCCCGCATATTCAATCGCACTCACCTGAAACGGCCCCTCGACCACCCCGAAATCCGGGATCACCACCTGAAAATCAGGGGTCTCCCCGTCAAAGAAAATCTGCCGTGCGCGCTCGTCGCTCGCCGCGTCGCGGAAAATCCCCGACCCGCTGATCGAGGCCGATTTGACGCCAGCACCCGACAACAGCTCGCGCCAGCCGCCCGCGCTTTCAAGGCTGGTCACATCCACGCTTTCCGCGTTGAAACTGATGCGCGTCGCCCGCAGGCCCGCCACCGTCTGAAAATTGCCGTCGCTGGTCAGGTCGATCTTGACCAAAAGGTCTTTGCCATTTTGAACTGCCATGGTTCATCTCCCGTGTAATCAATGGGTTAAAGGGTGTCGTCCACACGCGCCCGAAAGGTCAGGTCGATCCGGCGCACATCGCCGGTCCCTTCCCGCCGCGCCCGCGCACGATAGAAATGCAAGGCCGTCAAGCGCCCCCGCGAAAGGCTCAATTGCGCGTCGGTCAGGGCGTCATTGATCGCCGCTGCTACCTGCTTGGCGCCATGAAACCCGGCCTCCGAGGTGACTACCGACAGGGTCACACGATGCCACGCGCCGCCGCCCGTACCATCGCCACGCTCGCGCACGTCCTCCGGCCCGAGGGTGACATAGGTCTCGGGCAATGGCCCCGAGGGAAGCGCATCGTAAATCGCATCACCCACCAGAGCGCCAAGGCCCACATCCGCCGCCAAGTGCTGATAAATCGCCGCCTGCAAGGCCGCTGCCGCGCCATAACTCATAGGCCCACCTCCTCTTCGCAAAAGCAGGTCAGGAAGCGCGCCGCGCTATCGCGTTCGGCCACCGCTTCGATCCGCAGGATGCGCGCGCCATCGCGAAACCGCTGGCCCGCCTTGGGCCGCGAAGGGGCACCAAGCGGTGCGGCCCGCACCGTCACCCGGAACCCCGTGGCCGATACGGCCCCGCCTTCCCCGGCCCGGTCGCGCCCCGTGCGCGCCCGCACCTCGGCCCAAAGCGTGCCCAGCGCCGCCCATGTCTCCTCATGGCCGCCCGCGCCATCGCTCAGCCGCTCAGGCCCTTCCAAAACCAAAGGTCGGTTCAAATGCACCTGCCCCATCACGCACCACCCCCGGCCATAAGCCGCACGGTGCGATAGCGCTCGATCAGGCTCGTCACCCCAAAGGGCATGCACCCACCGCCCAGCGCCGTTTCATGCCGGTACTCATAGTAATGCGCCGCCAGCAAAAGCACCGCTTGGCCCAGATCGGCAGGTAGCCCTGCCCAATCCGGCGCATAACCGGCACTCAACTGCACCTCCGCCACCCCGCCCTCGGGGATCACGGGCAGCACCGTTCCGCCCGGGCGCAACACCGGCCGATGCGCATCCGGCTCAAGCCGGTACATCGCAGGCGCAATCACCTCTTCTTCCTCATCGCGGTTGCGCAGCAAAAGCCGCGTCACCGCCGTCACCGGCGCCACCGGAAGGGGTTGTCCCCCCGCCGCGCGCCACCGCGTCACGGTCCAGGAAAACCCCCGCTCGATCAAAACCTTGCCGGTGCGCGCCTCGATCGCCGCCATGGCCGCCCGCAGAAACCCCGTCAAAACAGGCTCCTGCACATCGCCATCGGCAAACCCGGTGCCCAAACGCAGATGCGCCTTGAACTCCTCCACCGGAAGCGCCGCATCGGGCAAGGTGGTTTCTTCGATCAACATCATGGACTTACTCCACACATCCCAATCCCCTCCGGTGGTTCAGGCGCGCGCAGCCTCACGTTGCTCGTCCGAAGGGGAGCAGCTGGACAACGCAAGTCGCGGCAAAACGCGCGCCACGGACGGGGGCAGCCCGGCCCCCGCCCCATCGCTCACCTCTTACGAGGTGGCGAATTTCAACAGCTTGATCGCCGCAAAATCGCTCACATCGCCGCCCACGCGCTTGGTGGCATAGAACAACACATGCGGCTTGGCGCTGAACGGATCACGCAGCACGCGCAGGTCCGGGCGCTCGGCCACGGTGTAGCCCGCACCGAAATCCCCAAAGGCAATGGCATCCGCGCCCGTTGCAATATCGGGCATATCCTCGGCAATCAGCACCGGATACCCCATCAGGCGCGCAGGCTCACCAGCGGCCAGACCATCGGACCACAGGAACCGCCCGTCATTGTCCTTCAGCTTGCGCACGGCACCGGCGGTTTTCGAATTCATCACGAAGGCCGCATTGGCGCGGTACTGCGCGCCCAGCGCGTAAACCAGATCAATGATCGCCTCGGCCCCGCCGAAATCGCCATCCACTCCGGTGGGCACATAGCCAAGGTTGCCCCAGGTCCAGACATCATTGTCGACACTGGGATGGGTCAGGAACCCGGTGGGCTTGTCCACACCATCGCCGTTGACAAAGGCATCCGCCTCGGCGCGGGCGAACTTGTCGGCGATCCGCCCCGCAAGCCAGCTTTCGATATCAAAAGCACTGTCATCCAACAGGCGTTGGCTGGCCTTGGGCAGCGCCGAAAGCTCATGCAGCGGGATAGTGATCCGGTCGATGGTGGGCGTGCCGGTTTCGGCGGTGGGGTCACTTTCCGTGGCCCAGCCATGGCCCACATCCGTGTGGTCGATCAGTACGTCAAAACTGGTCGCTTCCACCTGCACCACATTGGCAATCGCCCGGATCGACGCGGTCGAGGCCAGAACGCTTTTCACGCTCTCGGCTGTTTGCGGGTCCACAAGATACCCGCCATCGCCCGCCACGGCGGTGCTCATCGCCTTGCCTTCCAGTTCCAGACCCCGCAGGCCGTCGTCATCGCCATTGCGCAGATAGGCATCAAAGGCCTTCTGGTGCGGGGCCTCACCGGCATCCGCCGCCGCCAGAACCGGGCGTGCCGCAGCCGCCCCCATGGATTTACGCTCAAACTTGGTCATTTTGTCATCCTGCTGTTGAAGTCGGTTTTCGATCTCGGCCCGAAAGCCTTTGAACTCGGTCATGAACCCCGCCACGGCGGACTTCACCTCATGGACCGGAGACACATCTCCCCCGGCCCGAGACTGTGCCTCGGTCTTGCTCATCGCTTGATCCCACTGTCGTTTCGGTCGTGTTGCGGCGCTCTAGCTTTGCGCCATCTCCCGGCGCGCGCCCTCGAAGGCCGCCGCCAACTCGCGCAAGGTTTGGTCCGTCTCCGGGGTCTCCCCCTTGGCCCCCACCCGCGCACTGGGCAGCATCGGGAAGGTCACAAGCGACACCTCCCAAAGCTCCAGTTCCGTCAAAAGCCTCTGGCCCTTGTCATTCTTTGTGGCCTTCACCGTCCGGTACCCGATGGACAGCCCGTCAATAGCACCCGCCGCAATCAAGGCTGCGGCCTCGCGGGCGCGCTCCACGCCCTCCAGCAACCGGCCCCTAACATAAAGACCCTTGCCGTCCTCGCGCACCTCGTCCCAGACGCCGATAGGCTGGCTTGGGTCATGCTGCCACAGCATCTTCACCGCGCGCCCTTCGCTATTCAGCTTGGTCAGCGACGCGCCATAGGCCCCTTTGGCCACCACGTCACCGCCCCGGTCACAATTGCCGAACAGGCTCGCATAGCCTTCGATCACGGCCCCGTCGCTTACGGTGATATCCTCACCCAATCGGCAGAACTTGTGTTCCAACCCCCATTGATCCTGCATCTCGCTCATCCTTTCCTCATCCCAATGGTCCGCCCCTGCCTCATGGCATCGCTGCCAAAAAAGGCTGGAACGCTTGCGCCAATATCGCGCCCACCACGCCGTAGACCGCCAGCCAAAGCCGCTTTTCCAGCCGCTCCAACATCTCCTCGATCTTCTCCAAGCGATGCACCATCGCCTCGTTTTGCAGCTTGGAAACCCGCTCATGCGCCTCCAACCTCAGCGCCGGCGCGCAATCAAACGCCTCAAAGCCATAACGCGCGCCCTCGTCCCCCATCGGCGGGCTCATGCCTCCTCCTCATCCGTCATGTCCGCCTCGGCCACCTCACCCTGCGCCAAGGGCGGAAGGCCAAGCATCCGGCGCTTTTCCTCTCGGCTCAGGAAATCGGCACCCGCCACACGCCGCCACTGCGCCTCACGTTCATGGGCCAGCGCCGTGACCTGCTCGATATCCGGGCGCATCTCGACAATCTCACCGGTATAGTGCCCCATCCAATGCGCAAGGCTGCCCGCCACGCGCCCCGCTATCGGCAGCACCGTCAGGCGGTAAAACGCCCGGTTCGCCTCTTGGTAATTGGCATAGGTGGCATCGCCTGGAATCCCCAAAAGCATCGGCGGCACCCCAAAGGCCAAGGCGATCTCGCGCGCCGCCGCCTCCTTGCTTTTCTGGAACTCCATATCGGAAGGCGAGAACCCCATAGGCTTCCAATCAAGCCCGCCTTCCAACAGCATCGGCCGCCCGGCATTGCGCGCGCCTTGATGGTGGCTCTCCATCTCGCTCACCAGACGGTCATATTGATCGGTGGACAGCGTCCCCTGTCCCTCGGCCCCACGATAGACAATCGCGCCCGAAGGTCGCGCCGCATTGTCCAGCAGTGCCTTCGACCACCGGCTCGCCGCGTTATGCACATCCAAGGCCTGCGCCGCCGCCTGCAAGGGCGACAACCCGTAATGGTCATCCTGCGGATGAAACCCCTTCACATGGCAGACGGGCGAAATCCCGTCCTCCACGGCAAAGCGATGCTTGCGCCCGCCCACGGCATATTCATAGCCCACGGGCCAGCCATCACTGCCGGGAACAACGCTCATCCGATCCGAGCGCAGAACATGCAGCTCCACCGGCACCGCCCCCGGCGCGCCCACCGCCTCGACATAGGCATTGCCGGTCAGGATAAGCTGCGCATAAAGCGCCTCCAGCATCTCACTGCCCGCCTGCGCCCCGTTGGGCCGCGCCAGCAAATCCTTGACGGGATGCGCCTCGAACGCCCCCTCACGGCCCGCCATCACCATCGGCAGACCCGCACAGGCCTCCGCCACCAGTTTGACACAGCGATGCACCACCGGGTTCCCGGCATAGCCCGTCCGCGTCAAGGAAACCGTGTCCCGCGGGCTCCAGGCCACGCGCCCCGCTCCGTGCCACGCCATCACCGGCGCCGCGGCACTTGCCTTTTGTTCCGGTGCCGTGGCCTCTGCCCCGCCCTGTCTGAAAAAATCCAGTATCATTCTCGGCTCCACTCCTTGGCTCTGCCCGCCTTCCGCGTCGTCGAAAGCCAACAGACACCCAAAGGTTTATGAAACCTTTACCAAGGCGTACGCTGCCCGACCCCGGCACGCAGCCCACCAGAAAACCACCCCTTTTTCGCAACGATTCAGATACTTACCTTTGACGGCCAAAGGCCCAAGGAGGCGCGGGATGGCCCCATTCTGGAAACTCTCACTTGCTGGATTCGCGGCAACCGCCATTACCTTCGGCCCGGCACGCATGGGTTTCGGGCTGTTCCTGCCACAGTTCCGCGACAGCTTCAGCCTCACCAGCACCTCCGCCGGTCTGCTCTCGGGGCTGGGGTTCATGGGGTTCTTCGCCGGGCTACTCATCGCGCAAAAGCTCACGTCGCGCCACGGCCCACGCCGCGCCGTGCTCACAGGCCTTGCCGCCGCGACGCTGGGGCTTGCCACCGTGGCGCTTGCCCAAAACACGGCACAGCTTGCCACCGGCGTCTTCCTCGCCTTGTCGAGCGCGGGGTTCTCCTGGGCCCCCTTCAACAACGCCGTACACCGCCAAGTCCCCTATGCCACCCGTCCCGAGGCCCTTTCGGCAATCAGCAGCGGCACCGGCCTTGGCGTGGCCCTCGCCGGGCTCCTTGCCCTCGTAATGGCCCAAAGCGGCCTGTCATGGCAGATGTGCTGGGCCCTCTTCGCGGCATTTGGCGCATTGGCCTTTCTGGCAAATATCCCGGCTCTGCGCGACACCGCTGGCTCCTCCGGCCCGGGCCAGCCGCCTGACTGGTCTGTCCTCAAAGGGCGCGCGGCAGGGCCACTTTTCGCCATCGCCCTGTCACACGGGGTAACCTCGGCCACCTTCATCTCCTTCGCGGCAGACCGGATCGCCCAGACAGGCCCCCTTCCCGGACTGGCCCAAGGCCTCGCCCCCGCCGTGGTCTTCACGGTCTACGGTCTGTCGGGTCTGGCCGGTCTGTTTACCGACCATGTCAAGGCACGCACCGGTCTGGCATGGCTCGTGCGCTTGCTGCTTTGGGCCAGCGCCCTGTCCCTCGCGCTCGTGGCCCTCGCCCCGGCAAATTGGGCCGGTGTGCTCCTTGCCTCCGCGCTGCAAGGCATCAATGTCATGATGATGAGCGCGGTTCTCGCGTTCTGGTCCGAGCGGCTCTTTCCAAGCCAACCCTCGGTCAGCTTCACGGCGGCCCTGCTCGCCATGGCCGCCGGTAGCGTCCTCGGCCCAACACTGGCAGGGGCCGCATCCGATACACTCGGACCGGCCCCCATGTTCATGATCGTGGCATTTCTGCCGGTCGCCCTGTCGGTGCTGACAGGCCCCAAGCGCATCGTCGAGTATTTCGAATAACGCCTCGCATCACACCGCCCGCACCCTCGGGCGCCGCCACTTGGCCGCCGGCACGATCATCAATTCATGCAACGCCCAAACAAGCGCATCCACA
>DATFKJ010000443.1:0-8550 GCA_035268705.1 Roseovarius sp.
CGAATGCACCGCGATGATCGCGTAGTTGGCCTCAAGCGCATCCGTGCCATAGGCGCGTTCGGTGATCGGCAGGCCCAGAAGCACCGAGTTCGAGAACAGGCAACAAAAGCCGATGGCAACGCAATCCTCCCAATCGCGGCCAAAGATGAAACGCGCGCCGAAAAGGCCCAACAGGAACCCCGTCAAAGCCCCGGTGTAAAAGCTGAGCAAAAGCCGCCAATCGAAATGCTGGCCCAGATCAAGCCGGGCGATAGCGGTGAAGAGCAGGCAGGGAATGGCGAAATTCTGGGTGAATTTCATCAGTCCGTCGACACCGGCTTGCGAAAACCACCCGCGCCAGACCGCCAAGTAACCGAACCCGATGACCACGAAGACCGGAAGAATGACCTCGATCAGCGCCTGCATCAGGCTCAGACCGGAAAGGTCAGGGTCATCCCGTCGTAGGCCGGGGTGATGTGGTCGGGCGTTTCTTCGACCAGTGTCTGGTAATCCATGTCGATATGCATGTTGGTCAGCACGGCGCGTTTCGGCGCGGCCCGCGCGATCCATTCCAGCGAATTTTCAAGGTGCGAATGGGTGGGATGCGGCGTGCGGCGCAGGGCGTCGAGTATCCAGCACTCCAGCCCCTCCAGCACGGGCCAGACATCCTCGGGGATTTGGGCCACATCCGGCAGGTAGGCCACGCCGTTCACCTTGAAACCCAATGCCTCGATCGAGCCGTGGTTGACCTCGAACGGCGTGAGCGTGATCGGCCCGCCCGCGCCCTCGATGGTCACGTCGCCATTTATGGTGTGCATGTCGAGGATCGGGGGATAGGGGCTGTCTTCGGGTTGGATGAAGGCATAGCCGAAGCGCGCGTAAAGCGCGTTTTGCGTGTCGCCATCGGCCCAGACCGGAAGCCGCTTTTTCATGTTGAACACGATCATCCGCAGATCGTCGAGGCCATGGACGTGGTCGGCGTGGCTGTGGGTGAACAACACGGCGTCCAGTTCGCCCACGCCTGCATCCAGAAGCTGCGAGCGCAGGTCGGGCGAGGTGTCGATCAGAACACGGGTGATCCCGCCCTCCCCTTCGCGTTCAATGAGAAGCGAGCAGCGGCGGCGGTAGTTGCGCGGGTTTTCAGGGTCACAATCGCCCCAGTTGCCGCCCAAGCGGGGAACGCCACCGGAGGAGCCGCAGCCAAGGATGGTAAAGCGCAGTTCCCCCATTACGCGGCGGCCTCGTACTTGGCGGCTTTCCAGAAGAGGCGGTCGAAATTGGCCTGTGTCTGCGCAGCGAAATCGGGCCAGTCCATGCCGAATACCTCGGCCCCCTTTTGGGCGGTGTGGACGGTATAGGCAGGCTCGTTCCGCTTGCCGCGATAGGGCGGCGGGGCAAGGTAGGGCGCGTCGGTTTCCACGAGGATACGGTCCACCGGGGCCTGCGCGAAAATCTCGCGCAATTCGGTGGATTTGGGGAAGGCCGCGATGCCCGATATCGAGAGGTAAAAGCCAAGCTCCAGCGCGGTTTTGGCCAGTTCCGCGCCGGACGAAAAGCAATGCATGACGCAAGTGTAGGGCTTCGTCTTGTAGCCTTCGGTAAGGATACGGGCCATATCCTCATCCGCCGCGCGGGCATGGATGATCAGCGGTAAGCCGGTTTCCTGGGCTGCTTCGATATGCACGCGCAGGCTTTGTTTTTGCACCTCGGCGCTGTCAGAGGTGTAGTGGTAATCAAGGCCGGTCTCACCGATGCCCACGAACTTGGGATGTCGGGCGAGGTTGACCAGTTGATCCACCGTGGCCATGGGTTCATCCGCGGCACTCATCGGATGCGTGCCGGCGGCATAGAAGACGGGCGCGTATTCCTCGGCGATGGCGCGCACCTGGGGTTCCAGCCGTAGTTTGGTGCAGATCGTGACCATCCGGGTCACTCCGGCGGCAAGGGCGCGGTCGATTACCGCCGCGCGTTCTTCGTCGAAATCGGGGAAATCGAGGTGGCAGTGGCTATCGGTGATCTGGATCGTGTCAGTCATGTCGCCCCATGCATGGCGGGCCGATTATCCCGCCGCGGTTTGCTGAATCTTGAACACGGTATCTAGGACCAATGCGGCAGGGTCAAGGTTGACCGCCCGGGCGTGGCGGCTTCGGGCGCCGACCTCTTGGGCGCAATCGGCCCAGGCACGGCCCGCATGGGCGTGCGGAGCCAGGCGGGTGAACAAGTCGGCTTCGCCGGGGGCGGCTTCCACGCGCGGCGGGCCAAGCGCGCCGCTGCGCGCGAGGCGCGACAGGAACAGGTCCACCAGCCAGATCAGCAGGTCGAGTTTTTCCTCGGCGCCGCGCGTCGCTGCCGCCTCGGCCAGTTTGAGCGCCCTGCCCCGGTCCGGCTGTGGCAATCCTTTGAAGATGGCGACCAGTTCTGCATAGATTTGCAAGCCGCCAAGGTTCATCAAGCGCACCGCCTCGCCCACCGAACCGCCCGAAAGTTCCGCCAGAGCCGCCGTGTCGGGGCCGGGATCGACCCCGGCCTGCGCCAATGCGGTGGCCATGTCCTCGGGCGACACCGCCGACAGCCGCAATTCGCGACAGCGCGAGCGGATGGTCGGCAGAAGGCGCGAGGGTTGGTGACTGACCAGCAGAAGGGTTGTGCGAGCGGGTGGCTCTTCGAGCATCTTCAGAAGGGCGTTGGCGGCTTGGGTGTTCATCTCGTCGGCGGCATCGACGATCACCACGCGCCGCCCGCCTTCGGTGGAACTGAGGTGAATGAAGCGGGCCAGCCCACGGATTTCGCTGACCCGGATGTCTTGCGAGAACTTGCCCTCTTCGAAATTTTTTTCGCGGGCCTGCTCGGTGCTGCCCGCCCCCCAGCGGCGCACTAGGTAAAGCCCCGGATCCGAGCCAGCCATGATACGGCGGGCGACGGGGTGATCGGGGTCGATATCCAGCGTGGTGGGCCGTGGCGGGGCATCGCCGAAAAGCCCGCCATCGTCTTCGATGGGCGTGGCCAGAAGGAAGCGCGCGATGCGCCATGCCAGCGTGGCCTTGCCCACGCCGCGAGGCCCGGTGATGAGCCAGCCATGGTGCAAACGACCCGTGGTGAAGGCCTCCAGGAATCCCTGTTCCGCCGCGCCCTGCCCGATGAGGTTCAGGGTTTCGCGCGGGTGCGGCGCGCCCTCGATACGGTCGGGAAGCGGGGAGCTGTCGTCACTCATGCCAGCCACTCCGTCACGGTGCGGGTGACATCACCGGCGACCGCTTCCATGTCACGCCCGCCGTCGATGGTGGTGAAGCGATCGGGGAACTCAGCCGCCAGTTCCAGAAACCCGGCGCGCATCTTGGCCTGAAGGTCATTGCCGAAGGATTCGAACCGCTCTTCCCCACCATTGCGGGAAAGCGCACGGGACAGGCCGGTTTCGGGGTCCATGTCGATCAGCACGGTCAGGTCCGGCTCTCGCCCGATCATCAGGTCATGCAGTTGATCGACCAAGGCGCGCAGGCCTGCGCGGCGCAGGCCCTGATACATGCGGGTGCTATCGGCGAAACGGTCACAGATCACGATTTTGCCGGCCTCCAGCGCGGGCCGGATGGTGCGCTCAAGATGATCGCGGCGGGCGGCGGTAAACAGCAAAAGCTCGGTTTCGGGCGACCATCTGTCCGGCTCGCCTTCCAGCACAAGCGCGCGGATATCCTCAGCCCCCGGACTGCCGCCGGGTTCACGCGTCAGGACGACGTCATGCCCCTGCCCTTCGAGATGCGTGGCCAAGCGCCGTGCCTGGGTCGATTTTCCAGACCCGTCGATACCTTCGAAACTGATGAACCGTCCCGGCCCGTTCAAAGCGTGCCCTCGGACCCTTCGCGCAACCGCATCAACAGGTGTTCCGAGACCGTGCGCAGCCGCGCCATGAAGCCGCCACGCGGCACATCCCGCACCGCCACCAAGGGCACGCGTGTCTCGGGCAACTCTCCCGGGGCGAAAATCAGCTCTCCCAACTCGTCGCCTTTGGAAATCGGCGCATGCAAGGGGCCATGATAGACCACCTCGGCCTGCATCTCGTCACCGCCCAGAACCGGCACGAGGGTTGTCACATCCGCTGCCGGGGTCAGGCCGACGCTGGTCGCGTCGCCCATCCAGACATTGGCCCGCGCCACTTCGGTGCCGGCACTGACGATGGATTTCTCGACAAATTGCCGAAAGGCCCAATTGACGATGCTCTCGGCCTCTTCCGCGCGGGCGCGGGTCGTCTCAAGCCCCGAAATGACGAAAACGATCCGCCGCTCCCCCTGCTTGGCCGATCCTGTCAGGCCATATCCCGCCTCCTGCGTATGCCCTGTCTTGAGGCCGTCCGCCCCGATCCCCAGCCCCAAAAGCGGGTTGCGGTTGCGTACGTTTTGCGGCGCGCGCCCGTCAAAGGCATATTCCATTTCGGCAAACATCGGGTAGAAGCCGGGGAAATCCTCAATCAACCGGCGCGACAGAAGCGCGAGGTCACGCATGCTCATCCTGTGACCCGCCGCAGGCCAGCCATTGGAATTGGTGAAGGTGGAATTGGTCATGCCCATTTGCCGTGCGCGTTGGGTCATGAAACGGGCAAAGCCCGCCTCGGTTCCATCCGGGCTCAGGGCCTCGGCAATGACCGCGCAGGCGTCGTTGCCCGACAAAACGATAATTCCGCGCAAAAGGTCTTCGACCCGCACCCGGTCGGTCGTGTCCAGGAACATGGTCGATCCGCCGTAACTCATCGCGTGGCGCGAGACCGGCAGGCGTTCATCCAGTGTCAGACGTCCGTCGCGAATGGCCTCGAAAGCCACGTAAAGCGTCATCAGCTTGGACATGGAGGCCGGTGGCAAGGGTTGATCCGCATTCTTGCTCAGAAGCACCGTGCCGGTGGTCATGTCCATCACAAAGGCTGACTTAGCCCGGGTTTCAAAGGCCTGTGCAGGCAAGCCCATCGCGACAGTCAGCAGCACCGCGGCAAAAAATCGAAAGATGCGGATCATTTTGGATCAGCCCTCAGTTCGTCACGGGATAGGCATCGTCAAAGCCGACCCCCTTGATCTTTTTCAACAAGACCGACCGCTCGGATTTCGAACCGGCCGGCCCAACGATCACGCGCCAGAATGTCTTGCCCTGTGAGCTTTGCTCTTTCACGACGGGCACCATTCCCGCCTGACGCATGGCGGTGGCGGTGTTGCGCGCGTTTTGCTCGATGCTGAAAATGCCGATCTGGATGAACGGCCTTTCAAGCGGCGACGCCGCGGGCCGCGGTTTGGGCGTGGTTTCCGGCGTCGCGGCGGCGGGCTGAATCTCATTCGTGCTTTCGACGTCGTCCAGCGCTGCGGCGGCCCCGGCCACCGGATCAACCGGGTCAAGCGCGGTTTCTTCGACGGCATCCGGCGCATCCAATTCGCCCTCGGGCGCGGGCGCGGCGGCTGTCGGGTCGGGTGCCTCCTCGCGGCGCAGGGCGGTCACGTTCAACTGCGACGGCGCCCCGGCCAGCATGCCCAGCGCCGCCGCGGCATCCGACGACACCTGCAAAACCGGGCCCGGGTTCTCACGCTCGCGCCGGAACAATGCCCCGATCACGAACTTGGAATTCTCGTTGTTGCGGATGATGACCCGCTCGGGTTCCTTGACATCCGGGTGCGCCACCCAGACACCGCCCAGTGACGGGCGGCCATCCCAAAGGCCCATGTCGGTCACTTGGAACACATCGGGGGCTTCCACGTCACGCTCGACCAGCTTGACCGAAGCGCTGTCGGTGGTGCCCGCTGCCTCGGCGGTTCTATCGCTTGCCGTGAACGGGTTGTTGAATTGCCCGGTCTCGTCACATCCCGAGACCAGCAGCACCCCTGCGCCGATCACAGCGATGCGCCAGATACCGCACCGTTTGCCATTGCCTTGACCTGTCATGCCTCATTCCTTGCCTGTCACACGCGCCGCTCTGCACGATGCCGGTTTGCCCGGCTTTCATTTCACCCCGTGGGCCTTGCCACACATAGGCATCCTAACGTCTTGTGCGCGACAAGAAAAGTCTGCCGGTATGGGTTCGGCGGATTTCCACACCAGCCATCTTTCAGAATCGGAATTGGCGGTGTAGAGGAACCGGGTCGGAGGAGTGGCAGAGTGGTCGAATGCACCGGTCTTGAAAACCGGCGTGCGTGAAAGCGTACCGTGGGTTCGAATCCCACCTCCTCCGCCAATACCCAAAAAATAGCAAGAAAACCCACTCGTCGCGACGAGTCGCATAAATAATGTTGGGTCAGATGTTGGTGGATCGACGATATGCCAAAGGTTGCTCCGGCTTCAAACACGCTTCAAATTCAACGGCTGAGGCATGATGGTCGACTCGGGAACATGCGTGTCGCAGTGGGCGGGGTGCCGGGGTTACATTTGCAACTCGTGCCGCCCGGCAGCACGACCCTGATCTTTTCTTCCGCCGAGGAATGCTTGCGCGTCTTGCGCTTGATCCCATTGACCACCTTGTCAGCCGTGTCCTTCGATGTTCCGGATTTCTTGTGCATCGTCGCTCCTTGGAAACTGTGTTAGCTTAGCTTCACCGCGCGGGCCACGAACTGGTAGGATGCGGGGCCAACAAGACGCTCGGCGTCCGCCCGCATTAACCTAATTTCTCAAGAATTCATCCAGCATTTGATTGAAAAGACCCGGCTTTTCCAAATGTACCGCATGGGCGCAGTCGGGTAGGACGGCAAGGCTCGCGCCGTTGATGCTTTGCCAAAGCTGTTTGGTCTGGCTCCATGGATAGGTGCGATCGTGATCGCCCCAAAGGACCAGCGTTTTCGCGCGAATGGCGGGCAGGTGATCCACACCGCTCCAGCTGTGCATCGCATCGAGCCCGGCCAGAATGGCCTGAAGGCTGGTGCATTCGGCAATCTCGGCGCAGCCTTCATAGGCCGTGGCCGCCTCGCAATTCAAAAACCACGTCGCCGCGATGCGCCGGGCGGTGGCGCGGGGGCCATCCGCGCTGGCCCTTTGTTTGGAAGTGTCGATGCTTTCGAAGCGACCAGGCAATACACCGGCAGCGCCGGTGCCGTAAAGCACCAAGCGCTCTACCCGGTCGGGGGCTTGCGCGACCATTTCTTGCACGATCATACCGCCCATGGAATGGCCCAGCAGGTGAAATTGCTCGACCCCCCTAGCGCTCAGGTCATCCAAGGCCCATGCGGCAAAGCCCGCGATGCTGTCGGGGGCCTGCAAATGCGCGTTGTCGCCATAGCCGGGCAGGTCCAGCGCGATGACCTCGTAATCCGCCCCAAGAGCCGCGCATTGATCCGCCCATTGGCGGCTGCCGCCCATGAAGCCATGCACGAAAACCAAAGGCGTCATCTGCGTCCGCCCTGTACGATGCGGTCAAGGATCATGGCGCAGAAGAGGATCGAGAACCCGGCCAGAATACCTTGCCCCACGTTGGCGTATTGAAGGGCTTCCAGCACATCCTCGCCAAGCCCCTTGGCCCCGATCAGCGAGGCGACAACGACCATCGCCAGCGACAGCATGATCGTCTGGTTGATCCCGGCGCGGATCGAGGGGCTGGCCAGCGGCAGGTCCACCTTGGTCAGCAGGTACCACTTGTTGGCGCCGAAACTGATCGCCGCCTCGCGCACGCTTTCGGGCACACCGCGCAGGCCCAGTACCGTCAGGCGCACAACCGGCGTGCCGCCAAAGATCATGGTGACAATCACCGCCGCCGGTTTGCCGACGCCGAAAAAGGCGATGACCGGCACCATGAAGACGAAGGCGGGCATGGTTTGCATGAAATCCATGATCGGCTGGATGAAGCGATAAAAACGGGGGCGGCGGGCGGCGAACATGCCCAGCGGGATGCCGATCACGATCGACAGGCACGCCGCCGTGCCCAGAAGCGCAAGCGTGGTCATCGCCCCTTCCCAAAAGCCCAACAGGCCCATGTAGGCCAGAAAGGCCCCGGAATAGATCGCGGTGCGGATGCCCGCGGTGAGCCATGTCAAAAGCACGATGAGGGCGGCAATGACGATCCACGGGGTTTGCACGAGGATCACCTCAAGCGCGTCCAGAAGCGCGCGAATGCCGCCTGTCAGCAGGTCAAAGAACAGCTCGGAATTGATCACGCACCACGCGATCAGGTCTTCGACCCATTGGATGCCGGTGAGACGAATATCAGGGTCGGTCGGGAAGTTCGACAGCAGGTCATAGCGGCCCGGGAAGCTATAGTGCAGCATCGCCGCCGAAACGATCAGCACCATGAAAATCGCGCTGAAAACAACATGAGTGACAGGCATGCCCGACCGAACGGAACTATCCGAAAGCCATTCGGAAAACCGCGCCTCAAGCGCCCAGTTGGCGACCACCGCTTGCACGGCCTTGACGATCAACAAGATGGCAAGCCCGGTCAGCGCGATGCTGGGGCCTTCGGCGGCCAGCGCTTCGGCCTCGGCTCGGATGCCGCCGATATTGGCCTCAAGCGAGTCGACCGTGCGTTGATAGACATCCACCTTGTCCGAGCCGGCCTCGATGGCCGCCGCCAATTGCTGTCGGCGCAGTTCCAGCGTGCCTTCGATGGACTCGATCCGCGCG
>DATFKJ010000444.1:0-7905 GCA_035268705.1 Roseovarius sp.
CAACCCGTTCAAGGATCTTTGGGTCGGCGGGAAAGCGGGGCTTGGGCAGGGCCGTCAGATGTACCACCGCGCTTGAGACCTTGGGCGGCGGTGTGAAGGCGCCCGGCGGCAGGTGCATGACGATCCGTGCGTCTGCGCGCCACTGTGCAAGGATGGCTAGCCGCCCGTAGGCCTTGGAGCCGGGTTGGGCAACGATCCGGTCTGCCACCTCGCGTTGAAACATCAGGGTCAGGCTTTGCCAGAAGGGCGGCCAATCGGGCGGGGTGAGCCAGCGGATCAGTAGTTCGGTCCCGACGTTATAGGGCAGATTGGCTGCGACCTTGATGGGCGGGGTGAGGTGATCCAGCGGGTTGATTTCAAGCGCGTCGGCGTTGAGCACCTCAAGGCGGCCCGGGTGGGCCTTAACGATCTCCTCCAGCGCGGGCAGGCAGCGGGTGTCCTTTTCGATGGCCACCACGCGGCGCGCCCCCTCGGACAGCAGGCCCCGGGTAAGGCCGCCGGGGCCGGGGCCGATTTCGAGAACGTCACAGCCCGTGAGGTCGCCCGCTTGGCGGGCGATCTTGGCGGTGAGGTTGAGATCTAGCAGGAAATTCTGGCCCAGGGATTTGCGCGCGGACAGGCCGTGATCGGCGATCACTTGGCGCAGGGGCGGCAGGCTGTCGATTGCGCTCATCCCTGCGCGGCCCTTGCACGTGACATGGTCTGGGCCATGCGCAGGGCTTCGATCATGCTGGAGGGGTTGGCCGCGCCTTTGCCCGCGATGTCGAGGGCGGTGCCGTGATCGGGCGAGGTGCGGATGAAGGGCAGGCCGAGGGTGACATTCACGCCGCGGTCGAAATCCAGCGTCTTGATCGGGATGAGGGCCTGATCGTGGTACATGCAGATCGCCGCGTCATAGGTTTCGCGGGCGCGCTCGTGGAACATGGTATCGGCAGAGAGTGGGCCAGTGAGGTCGATCGCTTCGCGGCGCAGTCGGTCGATCAGCGGGGCGATCATGCGGGTTTCCTCGTCTCCCATGGCACCGCCTTCACCGGCGTGGGGGTTGAGGCCCGATACGGCGATTCGCGGCGTTTCGATACCGAAATCGAGGATCAGGGCCGCATGGGTTATCCGGATGGTTTTTTCCAAAAGCTCTGGCGTGAGGGCTTGGGCCACCTGCGACAGGGGAATATGGATGGTGGTGGGCACAACGCGCAGGGCGGGGCTGGCCAGCATCATCACCACGTCGGCGCCGCCGGCGAGGGCGGCGAGGTATTCGGTATGGCCGGGATAGGCAAAGCCCGCGCCGGTTTGCAGGGCTTTCTTGTGGATGGGTGCCGTGCAAAGGGCGCCAGCCTCACCTTGTTGCACAAGGTCAACGCCCCGCGCGATGACGTCGATGACGGCTTGTGCCTGCGCCGGATCGGGTGTGCCGGGGCAGTGTGTGCCGGGGAAGCTGTGCGGCAGAACCGGCAAGCCCACGGCGCAGGCGGCCAAGGCCTCGGACGGGGTGGCGATTTCGGCCACCGGCGTGTTTTGGGGCAGGTGCGCGGGGTCGCCGATCAGGAAAAAAGGCAGATCGCTGCGCAACTGATCCCAAGCCATGGCCGCAAGTTCGGGGCCGATGCCCGAAGGCTCCCCGCAGGTCAGCGCGATGGGGCCGGTCATTCCTTCTCGATGATCCGGGCCTCGGCGCGGAGCTGTTCAAGATAGCCTTCACCGAAGGAATCAAGCCGTTGGTTGCGGATGAAGTTGGTCAAATCCTCATCGGTCGGTCCTTCCCCGTCAAGCGTGGCGGTTCGACCGCAGAGCATCAGGAAGACAAGTGTCTCGCCTTGGGCCCGCGTGAGGGTAGTGGAGACTTCACCGGGGTCCAGCTTGGACAGTTCGAAGGCGATGTCGGTCGGCATCTCTTCGGGCTTGCGAGAGCCGCGATCCAGAACTTCGGGCGGTTGATCCTTGGCGACGCCGTAAAGGTCATCGCAGGTGTCAACCTCGGCCCGGACGCGGGCCGCGCGTGCGAGAGCCTGTTCGCTGCGGCCGCCTTCGATGTAATAGGCGGCATATTCGATGGCCTCGTACTCGGGTTCGGGGGCCTCGGTTTCTTGAATTTCCCGCAACTGGAAGAGCGCGATTGCATTGCCGGACGGCAGCGGATCGGACACTTCGCCCGGCGCGAGGCCCAGCACGATCGGGCGCAACGGTGCGGGCAATTGCGTGATCGGCATCCAATCCAGACGCCCGCCACGGCCGCGGCTTTCCGCGGCCGAATACTGTCGGGCGGCCGAGGAAAACTCGGCGACGGTATCAATCTCGGATAGGCGCGACGCGCGGGCTTGGGCCGCTTCCGCTTGGGCCGGGGTTGTTACCGGAAGAATGATTTCGGACATCAGGACCCGGACGCCGCTTTGACCGGAGACGGCATCGCGGGCGCGTTCCAGATCGGATTCGCTGACCGAGATGCGCGGGATGAAGCGGGCGCGGATCAACTCGCGCCATGTCACGCCGGAGCGCACGAAGGCGCGGAAGGTCTGTTCTGCAACGCCGGCCCCTTCGAGCGCGCGAATGAGTTCTTCGGCGCTGAGGTCGGCACGCGCGGCGAATTCCTCCATCCCGGCCTCGATGTCGGGTTCTTCGAGAACAAGGCCTGCCCCATCGGCCGCGTCGAGTTTCAGACGATCTTCGATCAGTTGCTCCCGGGCGAGTTTCGCCGGATTGCCGGGCGCGCGGAACAAGGTCAGCATGCGGGCGCGCTGTTCGATCTCGTATCGGGTGATGGCCTGATCGTTGACCTTGATCACCGGCTCGAAAAGGTTTTGCGCAGTGGCCGAACCGGTGCTGATCGCGGCGGCGAGCAGCAGGACGGGCAAAGCGAGAATTCTGGAAAGGCGGCGCATCGTGGCTGGTGTCATTGAGGTCAGTTCCTGCATGTCCGGACGTAACTTTTGTCTTCTGTCTTGGTCGTAAAGCCCCTGAGACCGACTGTGAAGCTGATATTCGTCGATGGGGCCAATGTAGTGGAAGAGGTGAAGCGGCGCGAGGCCGAAAGCGAAATATCCACGCATTCGTTGGTGTATTTCAGGCCAAGCCCCGCGCGAACCGAGCGATCTTGGGCGACATCGTAGCGCCAATCGGCGCTACTGGTCCAGTGGCGCGAGAGACGGTGCGAGGCGTCGAAGGCCCATTCAGACACGTTGCCGGGGCGGTTTTCACGCGGGTCGTTGCGCAGCCAGATGTATGTGGCACCGACATTGGTGCGGTCGGTTTGCCAGCTTGCGCGCGCCTCGGCCTTGGTGGTGTCGAAGGCATCGTCAAAGAGGCTGCGGCCAGTGAAGGTGAAACCGTTGTTGGTCTTGATTTGCCCAGCGAAGAGGACGTCGGAAAACTTGCCGCTGAGGCCCGATGAATTGGTGAAGGAGTCCAACCCGGAGACCTCTACCTGCCGGTCTTCGTGAACCACTTGCCCCACGGCAAAAGATGTTTGCCAGCCGCTTGGGTCCAATCGTGTCCAACTCACACCGTAGGCGCCGGTCAGGCCGCGTTCGCGCCGGTCGGGGGCGGTGAAACGCGAAAGGGCGAAAAGGTTGCCCTCGTCGAACTCGATCCGGGTGCTTTCGTCGTTGGGGATATTCGGCGTCGACCCGCCGACCCAAGCCAACTGTAGTGTCGGTTCGATGATCTGGGTTGCCCCGCTACGTTCGGTTTTCAGCAGGGGCCAGCGCAGGCGCAGAGCCGCAGAGGGCGCTGCCTCGACCGCTTGTGACCTGCTGAATGCGCCGGATTGGGCGATATGGAAGCTGTCGACCGCAAGGCCGGTTTGGAAGTGGGCAAGGATACCGGCTGGCATGGTCCAATTGCGATGCCATTCGGCACTGGCCGTGAGGCGGGTCACATCGCGCCCATCGGCCCATCCATCGGGGACAAGGGTATCGCCAGTACTTGACGAGGAGCGATAGTGACTGTGCGCCAAGGCGCTGAGCCGCACCTCGCCTCCTATGCTGGCGGGGTGGAGGCGTCTTTCGTATTCGGCATTGCCGACAATCGTGGGCAGGGTATTGTTCGACTCCCCGGGGCGCAGGGAGTGGAAGTGTGTGAGCGCGCCGCGGATGTATTCATCGCGTTCCACCCGTTCGATGGCCAGTTCACTGTCGAGCCGATCCTTGTCGTCATAACCGTAATCCAGAAGGTAGGTATCGTCACGCACCGCTTCGATATCGAAGGTCAGGGTGAAATCCTTGGGCAATTCGAACATGCCACTTCCGAAAATATAGCCGCGGGTCGAGCGCGGACCGAAATCATCGTCCGAAATCGCACCTTCGAACTCGATCCGACCGTTGCGGAAAGCTTGGCGGTAGCGCGCTTCAAGCGTGAGTGAGTTTGCGGATATGAAGGGTGTGAGCGTCAGATCCTTGTGGTCGCCGATCCGGATAAAGTATGGGACGCGCACCCCGAAACCCAACCGGGTCGAGTTATGCAGCGAGGGGATCAGAAAGCCGGTCGCGCGCTCAAGCGTGGGGTCTGGTAGACGCAGGCGCGGCATGTAGAATACCGGCACGTCCATAACGCGCATCTGGGCATCGTCGAAATAGAGCTGCTTTTCCTGCTGGTCGTGTATCACCCGGCGGGCGCGAATCTGCCACAGTGGCGGGCGTCCCGTTTCGCAAACCCGGCATGAGGTCACGGAGGCCTTGTAAAGCTTATTGTAGCGACCTTCACGGCGCGCCATGGCATGGGCGGCGAGCTGCACCTGATTTTCCATGACGATGCGGGCGCCACGCAGGATTCCGTTTTGCATCTCGCGGTCAAGTTCGGCGGAGTCTGCCAGAACAAGGGTGTTGTTGTTCTCGTGCAGGGTGATCGGGCCTTTGATGATGAGCGTTTCGGTGCTTTGATCGTAGGTGATCTCGCTGGCCTGAAGGCGGCGCCCGTCATACATCGCCTCGACATTGCCATAGGCGGTGAGTTGGTCATCGGCGCTCAGGTAGACGTCATCAGCCACCAGCATTGCCGGGGCGGGGGCGGCTTGTGCCTGCACTTGGGCGGGCAAGGTGACAGCGCCCAAGGCGGTCAAAAGCACGAGGAGACAAGATGCCAGCCGCATTAGCCGTCCTCCATATGAAGTAGGATACCCAAGGCCAACAGGAAGGACGCGACAGGGGGCGCCCATGCGGCCAGAAGGACAGGAATTTGGCCGTTCTCCCCCAAGATTTGCGCGAAGTTGCGAATGTAGTGCAGCGTAAAGCCGAGCATGACGGCGGAAAGAACCGATACACCCGTGTTGCTGATCCGGGTGTGGCGCATGGTGAAGGCCGCGGTCAGCATGACGAGGGCGACCAAAAACAGAGGGCTGGCCAATTCCATCTGAAACCAAACGGCATAGCGGCGTGCGGAAAACCCGGCCTCCTCCAATTGGTTGATGAAGTCGGGCAAGTCCCAAAGCGAGATATACTCAGGCTTGCCGAAACTATCGAGAATCCGGTCTTGTGTAAGCGCCGACGGGACCGAAAGCGCGGCAATCTCGCGCGCCGAGGATTCAGGGTTGCCACCGCTTTCGAGTGTCCAGAGCTTGGCATTGCGCAAAAGCCATTCGCCATTTGAAAGCTCTGCCGTTTGAGCGGCAATGCGGCGGAGTGGCGTGCCATCTGGTGAAAAGGCGATGAATGTCGTGTCATAGAGTGTCGTGACGTCGGAACTGGCGTGGTTGGCGTGGATCACGGTTTGGCCGGTGTCGCTGCCCTGACGGAGCCAAAGGCCCTCGGACGAGATGGCCAATACGTTTGAGCCGCCCCCCATATGACTGTTGACCAGATCGTTGTATCGTTTGGATGCGGCGGCGACGATCGGGTTGAACATGCTGATTGCCAACAGCCCGATCAGAAGGGCCACCGTGATCGGGGCTGCCAGAGCGCGGAGTGCGGATCGCCCTGCGGCACGGACCACAACGAGTTCCGAACTGCGCGCAAGCCGCAAGAACAGAGCGACTGTTGCGAGGATCATGACCAAGGGCAGGATTTCATAATTGGCATGCGGCAGGTTGAGCGCCACGATCTCGGCCACTTGCAGGAAGGGCAGATCGGGAAAATCCTGTAGTTCGTCCACAAGGTCGATCAGTGCCAGCAGCAGGACGAAAACAGCGAAGATGCCGAGGAATGTCCAAAGGAACTTGCGGGCGAAATAGCTGTGTAGGATCATGCCGCGCCCTCGATCCGGTGACGCTTCCACGGGGTGAGCATGCGGCCAAGACCGGGGTTGGCCGCGAGGTATAACAGGCCGCCGGTGATCGCTATTCCAAGAGCGGCGGGAACGTAAAGCAGTGGCCAGGCCGAGGCGCTGCCGAGGACCGTGCCGGATAGTCCGCCCTCGACCATCTTGATCAGCACCAAGAGGACGAAGGCCCCGACGATCTGTGACCAGACCCCGAAGCGGCTGTAGGTGCCGACCAGAAGCGTGGCGAAGCCAATGAGCGCGGCGACGATGCACATGATCGCCTGTGTGAAACGATTATGCGCCTCGTAGTTGACCTGCGCCACGCTGACGCCGGTGCGGTCGGCAACCGCTTGCGGATCGCTCAGCATATCAAGCGTTGCGGCGAAGCCGACCTTGTCAAGGTTGATCTGGCCACGCGAAACGAGGCTGGAGATGTCATAGGAAAAATCATCGAAATGCGTTGTAAACAGGCGCTTGCCATCGGTGCGCAGGACTTGGGCAAGGCCTTCGATCATCACCAGTTTGGTTCCGCCGCCTTGCTGCACGAGGTAGGCCTGTGACGACGTGTAGGTGACCGGGCGGTCCTTGTTCCGGCGGTCCGAGAGGAAGACATCGCGCAACTCACCTTCCGGGGTGATATCCCGGATGTAAAATGTGATGCCGGGGGCGGGATGCAGGAATTCCCCTTCGCTCAGAAGTTTTGCGGTGATGTTCTGGCTGACCTCGGCCTGTCTTATGCGCAATTGGCTGAGACTGGAGGGGATCAAAAGGTGCGTGAGCAGCGACATCATCACGGCGATGATAACCCCGAAAACCAACACGGGCCGGATCAGGCGGTAGGGGGAATAGCCCGTCGCCTGCATCACGGTGAGTTCGCTTTCCGTGCTCAGGCGGTTCGTGACATAGACCGTCGCCGCAAAGGCGGCGATCGGCAGAACGACGCCGATCACGCCGGGCAGCGTGAGCGCCGTGAACTCCAGAAAAACCCAGGCGGGTTGTCCATCGCCGATGAGTCGATCGAACATGCGCACCGCTTTGTTGATCCAGAAGATCGACACCAGAATAAGCGCAAAAAACCCGAACAACACCATGAATTGCGACAGCATATACCTGTCGAATCTGGTCACATTTCCCCCCAAAGGCAGCAGTCTTGAAAGGCAACTTATCGGAATTGGACGCGGGGGAAAACTGCTAACTGGTCAATGCCGGTCTCACGCGCTAGGACTCGGGGCCAGACACGCAAGGAGGCAGCAGATGACGACACCGGTCGCAGTGACTTTCAAGGAAACCGACAATGACGCAATCGCCGAGGCCGAGGGCCGGGTGGCGATCATCGTCACCCCCGACGGGAAGTTGGACACCTCGGCGCGTCGGGTAAACCGCCTGACCCGTGGCGCGGTGAAGCGTCTGGCCGAAAGCGAGGGCTGGGGCAAGATGAAACCCGGGCAGGTCAAGAGCCTGACGATGCCCGCGGGCGTGGCCGCCGAGGCGGTTGATGTGGTGTGTTTGCCGCGCCGGGCAACGGTCGAGGAGGCGCGCAAGGCCGGTGTGGCCCTTGGCAAGATCAAAGGCGACGGGGCGCTTTTGTTGATGGCCGGGTCTTTGCGCCGGGTGGCGGAACTGGCGCTTGGGGTGGCGTTGCGCGCGTATGCCTTCACCGCGCGCAAGACCGCGCCGGTCGAAGAGGCGGGCGCGGTTACGGTGATGACGAACAACCCC
>DATFKJ010000445.1:0-7311 GCA_035268705.1 Roseovarius sp.
TTCCCCGCTCGGACCTTGAGCGTTTCACGGAGTTTGCCACCGCCCAAACCGATCAGTGCAGCAACCTCGCCCCGCCGCTTATGGATTTCGGTCACCCGACATTCCTCACCCCCTCGGCGCAGGCCCCGGCAGACATCGACAGCCGAAAGGATATCTACTTTTTCGCGCAGGCCATCTCGCCCATGACGCGGCGGGGCCGGTTGCACGTTCTCGAAGCCATGGTCGCACTGGCCGAGGCAAACCCGGACCGCACCGTCTGGATCAAGCTGCGCCACCTGCCTGATGAAAACGCCCAGCACCTGCACCGCGAAAAGCATGACTACCCGTCGCTGCTGCAAGCCGTGTTTCCCGAGGCCCCCGCCAACCTCAAGCTGACGGCCTGCCCGATGGACGAGGCGATGCAAGACGCCGCCCTTGGCATCACCTGCACCTCGACGGCAGCGATCGACCTGATCCGCGAAGGCCTGCCCACCATGGTTTACCTCGACTACGTCGATCACTACATGGACCCGCTGGCCGCGCCCATGCGCCGTGTGTTCTGCGATAGCGGCATTGTCACCTCGCTCGATGACCTGCTGCACCTGCGCCATCACGCCCCCAACCCTGAATGGGTTCAGCAGGTGTTCTGCCCGCGCGATCTTGGCACGCGGGTCATGGCCATGCTGGATCAGCTTCAATCGCGCCCCAGTGCTGCGGGATAGAACAACCGGAAATCCTCGGAATAGCGCTCGGCAATCAGGTCAAGCGTCGCGGGCTTGAGGTGCTCGGAAATATCGGGCCGGGTCCGGCCCCGCACATTCCGGCGCAGCATTGGCCCCGGATCAACGCCACAGCGGCACTGCAATTCGCGCTGCACATGGGCCCAGTCGGCCTTGACCTCTTCGACACGGCCAACGAAATCCGGCACCACTCGCCCCCGCCACGTCAGGATGGACGCCTGTGATCGCAGGTGAATCTCGCTTTTCGCATCGGGTGTTCGGGCCACGGCCTTGACGAATGCATCGAAATCCATGTCCGGCTCAATACCCATATCCGCCATGGCTGGCAAAAGGTCAGGGTTTTCCACCACCTTGTTTTCCCAACACGAATAAAGCCGGGCGACAGGATGGCGCACGAAGCTGAAACTCCACCCGCCTCGCGCCCCCGGATGCAGCGCGAAACTTGATGTCCGCATGCGCCTCGCTCGCTTGCGGCCCTGCTCGCCCCAGAAGGCATCCTTTCCCGGCGTGTTGCCCTTGTGCGACGTCATGCCAAAGGCCTGCGCCAAGGCCGTGCGGATCGAAGTATTTGCGGCTTTCGGCACCCGGATATAGGCGATCCGCGCCTCGGGAAGCCAGATCACATGCCGCTCAACACTGGGGTTTACCCTGTGATAGAGCGTCCAGAACACGCGCCGCGCAAGGGGATAGTCGCCACTCTCCGCCTCCGCTTGCCTCATATCCAGTCCCCTCTCACGAACCGCCACAGGCTGGACCATCGCCCTATGCGTCGCCGATAGCGCACTGCATAGACAAGCCGTACAAGAGCGGCGCTGCGCCCGAAAACGCGGGTCAGTACGGCAATTCGCGCATTCATCAGGCCCCGCGCGCGCCAGTCATCGCCGGTGCTTTCGTGCGGATGCGCCCCGATGACCACCGCGAAGGACCGGCCTTGAAGGCCGGCCTTCAAGGCATCGGTGACAAAGACATACTCCTCGCCAAGACCGTGCTTTGCGCCCAATCCGAAATCCGGGTCAAAACGAATGCCCGCAGCGATCACCGCACTACGGCGGACCATCAATTCCGGCGCCGCGATTCGACCGCTGTTGAAGTGATGCAGGCGATGCACCCGCCCACGGCGTCCTGCACGCGGCAGGCGGTCACTGCGCCACCCGGCCGCGAAGTCCAGTGCCGGGTCTTCCTCGAACACCCGGGCAAGCGCCATGATGCCTTCGACCGAAAGCGTCATGTCGTCATCGGCAAACACCAGCAGCGCGCCAGAGGCATGATCCAAGGCCGCGTTTCGGCTCAAGGACAACCCAACGCCCTGCAAATCGCGTCGGGTCACATCGCTTCGCTCGGTGATCTCCGCCGGACCAACTGCCCCCTCTCCCTTTTGCACGAGGATCAGGTAGCGAATCCCGCGATGGGGCGGCGGCAAGGTCACCCCCGCAAGACGTGCGCCCAAGGTCGATACGGCGACCGTCACCGACGATCCGACGGGGGCCAAATCAGGGGCGCTTTGCTGTTGGTTCAAAACTCTGCAATCCACGGCTTCACTTGAAACGCAGATAGCGACAATCATAAGTTGTCGTCAATACGCCCTATGATTGCAATCCCCGCCAGAAACGCAAAACGGCCCGGGCATCGCACGCGCCGGGCCGTTCCACTCTCGAATTCACCCTAAAGCGTTCCGCCTTTTACCTGAGATATCAGCCAAAGGCGGAACGCGTGCAACGATTGAGCGTTACGCTGCATTTCGCGAAAATCTGTGATTCAGGTTTTTCGCGAAACGCTTTAGGGTCAGATACGGCCCTTCCACGGCACCAGCCATGCCTCGGCTTTGCGCATCAGGATGTCGATGCCATAGCCGATGATCCCGATCAGGATGATCCCCATGATCACGATATCGGTGTTCTGGAAGCGGCTGGCGACCATCACCATCATGCCGGCGCCCTTCTCGGCGGCGACAAGTTCGGCAGCAACCACAGTGCCCCAACAGACCCCCATAGCCACACGCGCCCCGGTGAAGATTTCCGGCAAGGAGTTCGGCACGATCACATGGCGCATCAACTGCCACTTGCTGGCCCCCAGCGAATAGGCCGCATGCACCTTGGAAATCGCCACGCCCGACACACCCGCGCGGGCCGAGATCGTCATGATCCAGAGCGCCGCAAGGAACAGCAGGATGATCTTGCCGGTTTCGCCAATACCCGCCCAGATGATGACCAACGGGATCAGCGCCAAGGGCGGGACCGGGCGCATGAATTCCACGATCGGGTCAAACCAGCCCCGGAACCAATCCGACAGACCCATCGCATAGCCCAGCGGAATGCCCACCGCAGCGCCGATGATAAAGCCCACGATCACCCGGAACAGCGACCAGAAGAGGTGCTCCCAGAGGGTAAAGTTCTGATAGCCCTCGCTGGCGATCTCGCCCACGCGGGCCACCACCGCCTCGGGCGAAGGCAGCCATATGGGCTCCATCTGCATCCCCTTGGCTGGGCTGAAGTTGATCGACCCCTTGGAGGTGAGCGCGACCGAACCATCGGCAACGCGAACGCTTTCTCCGGCGCTTACAGGCTGACCATCAATCGCGACGATCTTCGCCCCCTCCTTGCGCTTCACATCGTCGTTTTTATCCATGATCAAAAGCTCGGACCGCCACGCACCAACCTTGATGCCATCGTTCTTGGCAAAGCCATCGCCGGGGTCGACCTCGGGCTCTTCGGCATCCTGGCCCACCTCGAAGACACGGGCAAAAACCGTGGCATCGTCGCGGCTACCGTCCGGGGCTTCCAGTGTATAGACAAACTCGGTCTCGCCCACGAAGGGGCCGGGCGCATGAATGGGCACCCATTTCGACCCGGTGAACGCCCCCCAAAGCAAGAAGATCGTCACAATCGATATCACGCTGGCCCATCGGTCGGGCCGCACCGCGCTTTCATCGCCGAAGGTCACCGTTTTGAGCGAGGTGAAATCCTGCATCTGGCGGAACTTGCTGACGCCCTTGCGCACAACGAAAAACGCGGCCGCAAAGATCACGATATAGATAATCAGGATGGTCATGCCGAAGCCTCCTCGGTGCGGCCCATGATCTCTTCTTCCATGTCCCAGATCATCGACAGGATTTCCTCGCGCTTTTCGCCGAACTCGGGGTTCTTCTTCACTTCGCGCAGGTCGCGGCCCACGCCATCATCGGCGAAAGGCAGGCGATATTCCTTGTGAATGCGCCCCGGGCGCGGGGCCATGACCAGCAACCGCTCGCCCAGCAAAAGCGCCTCTTCGACCGAGTGGGTGATCAGGATGATCGTCTTGCCGGTCTCTTTCCAAAGCTTCAGAACGAGGCCCTGCATCTTCTCACGGGTCAGCGCGTCCAAGGCCCCCAAAGGTTCGTCCATCAGGATCACATCCGGGTCATTGGCAAGGCAGCGGGCCAAGGCCACACGCTGTTGCATGCCGCCCGACAATTCGTAAACCGCCTTTTCCTTGAAGTCCTGAAGGCCCACGACATCCAGAAGGTGGTCGACAGTCTCGGCCCAGTCCTTCTCGCGCTTTCCGGCCATGCGCGGGCCGAAACTCACGTTGTCGCGCACGCTCATCCACTCGAACAGCGCGCCTTGCTGGAACACCATGCCGCGCTCGGCATCCGGCCCGGTGACCAGATGATCGTTCAGCATGATCTTGCCTTCGGTCGGGGCCAGAAACCCCGCCACGATATTCAAAAGCGTGGTCTTGCCACAGCCCGAGGGCCCCAGCACGCTCATCAATTCACCAGTCTTGATCTCAAGACTGACATCCTTCAAAGCCTGCACATGCCCGCCATTCGGCAGGTCAAAGCGCATCGAGATACTTTCGATGGATAGCGTCGACATCCCCGCCCCCGTCATTGTTTTTTGAGAAATGAACTTGGCACGGGCCGGGGTAAGTCCCGGCCCGTGCCGCGTGACACTCGGAATTACATACCGTGGGCTTGCTCAAGCGGCCCGATGTTCACGTTGCTCTCGTAAGTGTCCAGCGCGGCATCGATGCTGCCAGCCTCCACAAAGACGTCGGCAACGCCTTTCATGAATTCCTGTGCGCCACCGCCAAGCCACTTCTCGGTCAGCTGCTCGTCAACCGGCGGGAAGACGAAGGTGTCGATGGTGGCGGCCGTGGCCTCCACGTCCATACCGCTGTCCTTGGCGATAACGGGCAGCATCTTGTCACGGTTGGCGCTGTCGGCCCACATCGCGTTGGCATCCGCCGTGACTTTCAGGAACTTGGCGACGACATCACCATTCTCGGCAACGTAATCCGCCGGGCCACTGGTCACGTCGAACACCAGAATGCCCAGTTCTTCCTTCTCGGCCCCGGTCAGCAACACGTTGCCGTGCTCTTTCGCACGACGCAGGCTGCCACCCCAGCCACAGAACAGGTCAATCGCGCCCTGCGCGATGGCCGCCGCGCCCTCGGGCGGTGCCATGTTGACCACGTCCATGGTCGAAATATCGACACCGAAGTGGTTCATCTGATTGAGGAAACCATAGTGCGCCGCGGTCCCCAGCGGCACAGCGGCCTTCTTGCCTTCAAGTTCCTTGGCGTTGGTCTTGTCGATCTCAAGCGCTTCGGCGACGACACAGTTGTCGTTCTCCGAATAGCTCACCGCGACATCGACGATTGCCAAATCCTGCCCGGCGCTGGTGGCGACCACGAAGGGCGGCACGCCTTGGCTGACCGAAAGCTGCACATCGCCCGAGGCCATCGCGGCACTCATCGCCGTGCCGGTGTCGAAGGCGCGCCAGTTCACGGTCATGCCCAGCGCCTCGTCATACATACCTTCCACCTTGGCGTACTGGAACGGCATCGGCCATTCCTGGAAGTAGGCTACGGTGATTTCCTCCGCGCTGGCAGCACTTGCGCCTGCCAAGGCGGCGGCGCCAGCCACGGCCGACATCAGTTTGGTTTTCAGCGTCATAATATTGGTTCTCCCGTTGGTTCTATGACCAGGCCGTTTGAGGCCCTTTCGTTATGGGTGCGCAGACGGGCGCCCTCCCCTCGGGGTCCGGCGGTAACGTCTGGTGCATCATCATCCGAGACCAATTCGCGATTCCGATCAATGCTTTTGTGACATGCGCCCCGGCATTTCGTGGTAAACGAAGCCAGATTTCGGAAAATCGCAAAGCAAATTGGCAAAATATGCTACAATATTTATACATGCGCGTGCTGCAATGGATTTTTGGCCTTAAATAAACACGCAATCTGGCCCTATCGGAGCTTGCGGATTCAGGGCTGATATGCCCAGAGGACAGCACCGGGCCAAGGCCCGCCTCCCGGCATGCGAAACCCGGGCCAACCGATGGAGACCCACGATGGATGGCACCCTGAACAACGATATCGAAAAAGTCGTCGACGCCGACCGCGCGCACGTCTGGCATCACCTGATTCAACACAAGCCGTTTGAAACCGGCGCCCCCCGTATCATCGTCGAGGGCAAGGGCATGCGCGTCTGGGATCAGCACGGCAAGGAACACCTCGATGCGGTCTCGGGCGGCGTCTGGACAGTGAACGTCGGTTATGGCCGTGAACGCATCGCCAACGCCGTGCGCGACCAATTGATCAAGCTCAACTATTTCGCGGGCACCACAGGCTCCATTCCCGGCGCACTCTTCTCTGAACGCTTGATCGAAAAGATGCCGGGCATGAGCCGCGTTTACTACACCAACTCCGGCTCCGAGGCGAACGAGAAAGCCTTCAAGATGGTTCGCCAGATTGCGCACAAGCGTTACGGCGGCAAGAAATACAAGATCCTCTACCGTGACCGCGATTACCACGGCTCGACCCTCGCAACGATGTCCGCTGGCGGTCAGGATGAGCGCAACGCGCAATACGGGCCCTTCGCACCGGGCTTCGTGCGCGTGCCGCACTGCCTTGAATACCGCGCACAATGGGATCTTTCGGGTGAGGAATACGGCGTCGCCGCCGCCAACGCCATCGAAGAGGTGATCCTTGCCGAAGGCCCCGACACTGTCGGCGCGCTTTGCCTCGAACCGGTCACCGCCGGTGGCGGCGTCATCACCCCGCCGCCGGGTTACTGGCCCCGCGTGCAGGAGATTTGCCGCAAGTACGACATCCTGCTGCATATCGACGAAGTGGTCTGTGGAGTCGGTCGCACCGGCACATGGTTCGGCTACCAACACTACGGGGTCGAACCCGATTTCGTGACCATGGCCAAGGGCGTCGCCTCGGGCTATGCCGCGATTGCCTGCTGTGTGACCAATGAAAAGGTCTTCGACATGTTCAAGGAAGCGCCCGACGACCCGCTGGACTACTTCCGCGATATCTCAACCTTTGGCGGCTGCACCGCTGGCCCCGCCGCAGCATTGGAAAACATGGCGATCATCGAAGACGAAGGCCTGCTGGAAAACACCACCAAGATGGGCGACTACATGCTCGACCAGTTGCGCGCCCTGCAAGACAAGCACGCCGTCATCGGCGAGGTGCGCGGCAAGGGCTTGTTCCTTGGCGCCGAACTGGTGGCCGACCGCGACAGCCGCGAACCCGTGGCCGAGAAACTGGCACAGGCCGTGGTGGGCGATTGCAACGCCCAAGGCGTGATCATCGGCGTCACCAA
>DATFKJ010000446.1:0-2281 GCA_035268705.1 Roseovarius sp.
TCGTTCTGATCTTCCTGCCCGGCGGCAAGGCGATCATGGGCAATCGCGCAACGCCCGAATTCCCGGTCTTCCAATGGGGGTCCATGATCATGTGTACCCTGCTGGCCGGTGGCGGTGTCTTCTGGGCCGCGGGTGAGCCGATGGCGCATTTTCTGTCCTCGCCCCCATACTTCGGGGACGAAAGCGGCACCATGGACGCGGTCAGCTCCGCGCTGGCGCAAAGCTTCATGCACTGGGGTTTTCTGGCTTGGGCGATCTTGGGCGCCCTGACAACCGTCATGCTGATGCATTACCACTATGAAAAGGGCCTGCCGCTTGCGCCGCGGACCCTGCTTTACCCGCTGTTTGGCGACAAGGCGATCAACGGCCCCATCGGCCTGATCGCGGATGCCTCCTGCATCATCGCCGTGGTCGCAGGCACCGTCGGCCCCATCGGCTTTCTTGGCCTGCAAGTCAGCTATGGCCTGAATGCGCTGTTTGGTATTCCCGATACATTCGGGACACAGGCGGCCGTGATCCTTGGACTTGTGGCGATCTACACCACGTCGGCGGCCACGGGCCTGTCGAAGGGTATCCAGATCCTCAGCCGGTTCAACATCATCCTCGGTGCGCTGTTGTTGCTGTTCATACTTGTGGCCGGGCCCACCGCCTTCATTTTCAAGAGCTTCTTCAGCGGCTTGGCAACCTATCTCACTGATTTCTTTGGCATGGCCCTCTACCGGGGTGACGCTGGTGTCTTTGGTGAGCCGGGCTGGCTGGGCTGGTGGACAGTGTTCTTCTGGGGCTGGTTCTTGGGCTACGGTCCGCTCATGGCGATTTTCATCGCACGCATCAGCCGCGGGCGCACGATCCGGTCTATCGTGATCATGCTGGCCATCGTCGCGCCCATCGTCACCGCCTTCTGGTTCACCATCGTCGGTGGGACCGGCATCAATGCGGAACTGACGAACACCGGTTCAATTTCCACGGCCTTCGAAGGGTTAAACCTGCCCGCCGCGCTTCTGGCGATCACTCAATCCTTGCCGATGGGCTTTATCGTGTCGGTGCTTTTCCTGATCCTGACCACGGTTTTCGTGGCCACGACAGGTGACTCGATGTCCTATGTGATCTCGGTGTCCATGTCGAACGAGGACCGCCCCGCGCTGCCGGTTCGCATCTTCTGGGGGATTGCGATGGGCGTCATGGCGCTGATCCTGATCTACACAGGCTCTGGCGGCATCGGAAAACTGCAAAGCTTCATCGTGGTGACCGCCGTGCCGGTTTCGCTGGTGCTGCTGCCCTCGCTCTGGGATGCGCTGCGCATCACCCTCGCCAAAGGCCGCGAGGCGCAAAACTGACAAAATCCTAGGGCGGCCTTAACGGGCCGCCCTATATGTTTCCAAGATAGGAAGGAGGAGCCTCATGGAACAAACCGCCGGAAAACCCATCCCGCCCCGTGATCCAAATCATGTGATGCAATTGCATCGCCTCGGCTCCTTCCACCAATCCCGCCTCAGCTTCATGCGCATCCTTCTGCGTCGGTTGGAGGGCGAGGCATGGACTTTCGACCGACCCGTTTTCGACATCGACGCGTGTGGCGTGGGCCGCGCCGTCTATTCCGCCCATGGCCCCGACCGCAGCTATAGCCTTGTCGCCTTCGCCAATGATCTGCCGCCCGAAAAACGCTCGGACAGGGTGATCGCCACCGAATGGGATGCCACCTTTACCCTTTTCGATGGCGTGCCCACCACCGCAGACCTTGACCGCCTGCAAGATAACGTACCCAAGCAAGAGGCCGGGCGCGTCTCGGAAAAGGAACTTTCGCTCAGCCGCGCCAACCGCTCGGTCCGCCTGTGGGAGCATGTGGTCGAACGCCTTTCGCAAGGCCAGCAACCCGAGCGCCAGAAAGTGGCCGACGTCGGCTATCTCATGCGCACCACCGCCGTTTACGGCTCGGGCAAATTCGGCGCCGCCGACCGTGAGATGACGGCCGATCGCCCCGAATTCCTTGCCCCGTTCCAAGTGGAAATGCTTTCGGTGTTTCTCACCCGCGCCTTCGTCATGGACCTCGTGGAACACATGGCCAAGATGCGCGCGCCCGACACCGCCGTGCCACTTGATCCCGACCTGCGCCGCCGCTTTGGCATAGGCAACTCCACCGGCCTCGGCATGGCCCCTTTCCTGCTCAACCACCCCGCGCTTCTCAACAACTGGATTGGCGCGCGGGAAGAGGCGCTGTCGCGCATCCGCAACCTTGAAACCGCCCACGCCCCCGAAGTGGAAAACTTTCGCCGTTTCGCCC
>DATFKJ010000447.1:0-5634 GCA_035268705.1 Roseovarius sp.
CCCTGCCTGTCCTCGCGCCATGCGCGGGTGCGGGCGGCGAGGGTTTCGATGGCCTCTTCCATGCTGCAAAGCCGGTCGTGGAAGGGATCGTACCATGTGGGGTAAAGGACCATGGCCCCGGCGAAAAGCTGTGCTCGGCTGAGGGGGCGGCCCCGGCGGGTCAGGGGTGCCGGGTGGTGATCTTGGGTCAGGCCCCAGCCCGCGTAGAAGGGTTGGCCGAAGACATGCGGTTTATGGCCTGCGAAGATCGCCTCGAACCCCAGTTGCGAGGTGACGGTATAGACGGCGATGGCCCCGTCGAGCAGGGCCCAAGGGCTGACCGGATCGGACAGAAGCGTGATGCGGTCGGTTTCGTCGTTGGGTCCGAAGTAGCCCGGGCGGTGGCCCGTGGTGGTTTCGGGGTGGGTTTTGATGACGATGCGCGCGCCGGGATGATCGGTTTGCGCGGTTGCCAGCATTTCGCGGAAGGTATTGGCGTCAGCCCCGCCGTGGGTGACCGAGGCATCGCCGCGCGTCTGGTCGATGACCAGGACATAACCGGGATCGGGGCAGGGGGTGTCGCGGTCGAAACCGGAGTATTTGCTGAGCTGTGCCTCTTGCATGCGGGCGATGCCAGCACGCGCGCGGTCCATCAGTACGGTATCGTCGAAGGGATGGGTGGCGAGCAGCGTTTCCAGATCCGACGGCGCGTTGGCGTCGAAGTAGATGCCTGAATGGTCGATGATGAGGCCGAGAGGCGGCTCACCTTCACGGCCGGGATGCAGCGAGCGCAGGAAGGCGTCTTCGAGGCGGAGGAGCGTGGCACCGGTCTTGGCGGCCATGGCCTCCCCGCGTTTGGCGTAGGGGCTTTTGCCCCAGACGGCGATCAGGTCGTCCGCGCCGGGGCGGCCGAGTTGCAGGGGAAGGCCCGACAGGGCCATGATGCGGCGAATGCGGGATTGGCGCAGGAAGCCCGCGTTGAAATAGAAAACCCGCCGCGAGCGTGTCGCGGCGGGTGGTTTCGGGTCCGGTGCGGGCATCAGCCGCCGCCGAGTGTATCGCTTGCGGTCGAGACGCTGCCGAGCACGCCGAGTGTGCCGGTAAGGGCCGAGATGACCTTGCTCCACTGCGCGAAGGGCGCTTCGGTCACGTAGAGCGTGTCGTCGTCGCGCACCGAGAAGTCGCGGGCCATGAACATGCCATTGGGTTTGGTCAGGTCCAGCACGTAGATGAGGCGCTGTGCGCCCACCAGATCGGTTCGGCCCAGAACCTGATTGGCGATGGCCGCGGGTTCGTTGCGCATGATGAAGACGCCGGTGGGGTCGGAGGCGCTGGCGCTCAACCCGCCGACTTGGGCGAGGGCCTCGACCGCGCTTAGGGTCTGCGACTCAAAGGGGACGCGGGCCTGTGCGCCGGTGGCGCCAAGCGCGGTGAAGGCGCGGGTGTCTTCCTCGACCAGGATTCGGTCGCCCGAGCGAAGGGCGATGTCGAACTCGGGGTGTTTGAAGAGATCCTGAAACCAGACCTTTGAGCGTTTGTCGCCGCGGATCACGGTGATCTGGGCGATTTCCGGTTCAATGGCGATGCCGCCTGCATTGGCCAGCATGGCGGAAAGCGTCCGGGTGGGGCGTTCGATCGGGTAGACGCCTTGCCCCCCCACGGCGCCAACAAGGCTGACCGTGGCCCCGTCGCCTGCGAGGCGGCGGACCTGCACCTGCGGGTCGGGGGTTTGTTCGTCGAGTTTGGAGGTGATGATCCGGCGAATGGCCTCGGGTGTGTTGCCAGCGGCGCGGATACGGCCCGCGTAGGGGACGAAGATGAAGCCTGCGCCATCGACCTGTACTTCTTCCAGCACGGTTTGGTTGGCGGCTTCGCCTGCGAGCAAGCCATCGTCGACGTTTTCCCAGATCGTCAGGCCCAGTGTGTCACCGGGACGGATCGTATCGGACCCAAGCGTGGCGGCATTGCGGAAGTCATCGGTAAAGCCAAGCGCGGGCTGTACGGCGGTGGCGCGCGTCACACGGTCATTCACGGTGACGACGAAGGCATCGCCTTGGCGCTGCACAGAGCCTGCGTAAATCTCGCGTTTGTTGGGGCCCATACGCGGAAGAATGCCACAGGACGATATCATCGACACCATGACCACGAGGGCGACGGACCGCGCCCAACGGTTCGGTTTGGATTTCACTGCTCGGTCTCCTCGACCTGTTATTCTGCCTCGGTCTTCTTTTTTTGGCATTCTAGCCAAAGATACTGGCAAAATCCAGTCTATTGGCGTTTTGGGGTCAGGTCACCACGCGCAACTGTTGCCTTGGAGCCGCGGTGCCGGATTTGAGGGCGTCATATGGGTCTTCGAGGGCCAGCATCATATCGACCGCTTGCCGCAGAAGTTGCCGCCGCCCGGATGACGAATAGAAGCCGCCTGCCACTTGGCTGGTTTCCAGCAGGTAGCGACGATAGTCGGTGTAGGCACGCCTGTCGGGGCGTTCGGCCCCGGCGAAGAAATCGGGCAAGGGCTTGGTGGAAACGAACTCGGGCTTGGCGAAGACAGCCGCGCCAAAGGTTCTGAGCGGTATACCCCGCCAGAGCACCTGTTGCGCGGCGGTGGAATTGACGGTGACGGCGCTACGCGCCTCATCCAGCAATTGGGCCAGTTTGCCACCGCGGACGTAGTGGACACGGTCTGCGATCCCGGTGGCGCGGGCGAGCCGTTTCAACTCGCGCCGGATGGGCGCGCGGCCATCTTCCAGTGGGTGCGCCTTGATCACGAGGTGGTGATGCGGTGGCGCGCCCTTGGCGAAGCCGTCGATCACGGTTTCCAGAAACTCGGTCATCGTGGAAAAGGGCGAGTGGGTCTGAAACGAGCTGTCGTGCTCAAGCTGTAGCAGAGCAAGGTGATAGGGAAAACCGCCATGGCGGATGCGCCATGTGGCGATGCGCCGATCTATTGCTTGTGCGGGCATCAGGAGCAGGCGTTGCAGGTAGAGCTTGAATTCCTGTGTTACGCCAAGTGCGCGGTGCGGGAGGAAGTAGCGATACCGCCGGTTCAGCAGCATCACACAGCCATGATAGACCGCGCCATAGAAGATGTGCTGGCGCATGTCGCCCCAGCTTGCGGGCGGCAGGGGGGCATCCATGTCGGAGTTTTCCAACGCCTCGCGCATCTGCGGGACGGTCATCTCCATCAGGCGTGAATTGCCGTTGGTGCCACCGCGTTCATAGGTCACCCAATAGGGGCGCATGTAGCCTTCTTCGAAGACATGGACGCGCAGGCCTTGGGCCTTGGCCTCTTCGACCGCCTGAGCATGGATCGGGCGGGTGTCGCCGTAAAGCACAACATCGGTCACGCCCTTTTCGGCAATCAGCGTCTTGAAGGTTTCGGGCCATTCATCTTGGGTGCCGAGGTAGGGAAGGAAATTGCTGCGATTGCGCCAGAAGGCCCGGTCCCCCGCATTGAAGCCGACGCGCCAGACGCTGGCCCCGGCACGTTCCAGCATGCGACCAAGACGCGCAAAAAAGGGACCATGTGGCCCTTGTAGGAACAAGAATGTCCGGTTGTCGCCTGTCAGCGTGCCCATGAAACGCAACTACCCCTCAATACGGTCTATACAACAAGTTTTAGTAGGCAATGAATAGGGCAAAAATGTGGCTGAGCCCTTTGCATGCTTGCCGTGGCGGGCTGCGCGCGTTACCTCGGGGGCGCAATGGATCGAAGGGTGACATGCGATGTTCACGGGGATTGTGACGGATGTGGGCCGGGTGCGGGCCTTGGAAAAGCGCGGCGATCTGCGGGCGCGGATCGGAACGGCCTATGATATGGCAGGCGTAGATATCGGCGCTTCGATCGCCTGCGACGGTGTGTGCCTGACGGTGGTGGACAAGGGCGCGGATTGGTTCGATGTGGATATCAGCGCCGAAACCGTTTCGAAAACCAACCTGAATGCATGGACCGAGGGGCGACGGGTGAACCTTGAACGCGCGCTCAAGGTCGGTGACGAACTGGGTGGGCATATCGTGTCGGGCCATGTGGATGGTCTGGCCGAAGTGGTCGGTATCGCAGACGAGGGGGACAGTACCCGCGTGACCCTGCGCGCGCCCGACGCCCTTGCCAAGTTCATCGCGCCGAAAGGGTCGGTTGCGCTGAATGGGACATCGCTGACTGTGAATGAGGTCGAGGGATATGATTTCGGGATCAATTTCATCCCCCACACCAAAGAGGTCACCACATGGGGCGATGTCGCGGTCGGCGATATGGTCAATCTTGAGATCGACACGCTGGCCCGTTATGTGGCCCGCCTTCAGGACAGTATTTAGCCTTCAGGCGGACGTATCCCGGTTGGGCCTTGGCTCGGCAGTAGGCAGCAGCCTGTTCGACAGTCTTCAGGCAAGCCACCAGCAGCCAAGCGCCACGAGAATCGCCAGATAGCCGTCGACCGCGTAATGCCACGCAAGTTGCACGGATCCGAGCAGGATCAAAGCGCTGAAGCCGACCATCAGCCACCCGGCCCATCGGCGCCATGTGAACAGGTAGCATGTCATCACCACGGTGCTGCTGACATGCATGCTGGGCATGGCCGAGATGCCCTTGACCGCGCCATCGGAATAATAGCTGTCCAACAGCTTTTCCTGAACGTCGAGCGCCCAGATAGGGCTGATTTCGTTGAAGCGATGGAGGGTGTCCACCAATGCCACGTAGTCGGGGCCGAAACCCATTTCCTGATAGTAAACCGGCCCGGCGGAGGAAAACACGATGGCCAGAACATTGCCGCCAAGCGCGAAGCATAAAACCATGGCGAACAGGAACGCCACGCTGGCGGCGCGTGACCTTTGATCAAAGCTGGCCATGAAGAGCAGGAAATACATGATGAAGAACCACAGGTGATAGGCGGCGTTGAGCACAGTGGTAATCAGTGGTGTGCCAAGCACAGGCATCAGCCATTTATGCGGCAGGCGGCCGAAATGCAGGCTGCGGTCAAGCTGGGCGAAATAGCTGTCCCAGATGAAAGGCTGAATGTGCGGGATCTGGTCCTTGACGTAACTGAAGGAGCTGAAGAAAAAAATCACCGCCATCATCGACAGCGTGCCGTTCAGAAGCCTGCTGGGGTCCGTAGCGAGGCCGCGCAGGTCCGCCGCGAAGCGGTGAATCGGGCGCGCGGGCTGGACCACTATGGCCAAATAGACGAAGTGCCAGAACATCAGGACCAAAAGGAACAGTGGCGTCAGCGTGGTGCCCAGCACCATCAGCGGGCCGGTCGTTTGGATGAACGTGGTATTGCCAAGCTGCAAGCCGATCATCGCCGCGATGCCGACATGCAGGCCCACCACTGCGTAGAGCAGGGTGTTGCGATCGAATTTTGCGGCGACACGTGGCTTGTCGGCAAAGAACGTGGTGAAACTCATGGTGCCCGGACTCCCGTAATATACAACTCCGGTTTCTAAGGGTGGCCGGATTTTTTGACGCGGATTTAGCCGAATTTTGATGATCGTGAGGCGTTAATCCAGCCGGACATATTCACAAAACATATTGCGTAATCGGGCGTGGCCCCTATCCTGATCGCAAACCAACATAGGGAGGGAAACCATGAGCCTATTCAAACCCACGCGCCGTGATCTATTCAAGATGGCCGCAGCGGCCCCGGCCTTGGCCATGCCGCT
>DATFKJ010000448.1:0-20019 GCA_035268705.1 Roseovarius sp.
CAGCCACGACAATCGCCTGCTGTTTGGCGGCGGCGAAAGCTATGGCTACCGCTTCCCCGATATCGACACCACCGTGCGCAAACCCATGGCGCAAATCTTTCCACACCTCAAAGATGTGCGGTTCGATTTCACATGGGGTGGCACACTGGCTATCACCATGAAGCGGATGCCCTATCTTGCGCGGCTGGCCCCCAACATGCTTTCGGCTTCGGGCTATTCGGGCCATGGGGTCGGCACAGCTACACAGGCGGGCAAGCTCATGGCCGATGCCATCGCCGGTGAGGCCAGCGGGTTTGACATCCTCGCGCGCGTGCCCACCCCACGCTTTCCCGGCGGTCATGCCCTGCGCAATCCGCTCTTGGCCCTCGCCATGACATGGTACGCCACCCGCGACCGGCTTGGCCTGTGATCAAAAAACCGCGCGCGACCGCCTGTCGCGAAAATTTCACTTGGGATGACAGGTGAGTTGTTTTAGGTTTCCCGAAATCTGACTTCAGGAAAGCCGAATACATGACCCAAGCGCCCAACGTCCATGACGCCGAACCGATCCCCGAAGCCTCCCGCGCCGAGATTGACCGCCTGCTGCAATCCGGCGATCTGTTTCGCTACACCGCTGCGCAGGATGCGCCGGTCTCGCTTCTGGAACAGGAATTCGCCGACGTCATGGGCAGCAAATACGCGCTTGCGGTCTCATCCTGCTCCGCCGCCTTGTTTCTATCTTTGAAAGCGCTTGGCCTACCGCGCGGCGCGCGTGTCCTGATCCCCGGCTTCACGTTCGCCGCCGTTCCCTCTTCGGTCGTCCACGCCGATTGCCAACCGGTACTCTGCGAAGTGGGCGAAGATTACCGCATCGACATTGACGATTTCACCACACGTCTGGATGACAATATCGCCGCCGTGATCGTCAGCCACATGCGCGGTCACACCTCCGACATGGATGCAATCATGGCACTTTGCGAGGCACGCAACATCCCCGTGATCGAAGACGCCGCCCACTCGCTCGGCACTCTCTGGGATGGCCGCAAGATCGGTACGATTGGCAACGTCGGCTGTTTCAGCTTCCAATCCTACAAACTGGTCAATGCGGGCGAAGGCGGGATCATGGTCACCGATGACGCGGACCTTGTCGCGCAGGCCGTCATCATGTCCGGCGCCTTCGAACACAACTGGGCCAAGCATATGGCAGGCGATGATGCAGCCCTCGAATCCGCCTTCGCCCGTTGGCAGAACAAACTACCCCTCTATAACCTGCGCCTCAGCAACCTCAGCGCCGCGATCATCCGCCCGCAATTGGCCGAAGTGCCCCGCCGCGTGCGCGACGGTCGCGCCAACCACGATTACATGGCCGAACGCCTGAACACTTCGCCCTTCCTGCACGTGCCGCCGAAACTGGCAAAGGAAGACCGCGCCCCGGATTCCATCCAATTCAACCTCGTGGGCCTCTCCGATGATGAGGCCCGCACCTTCGCCGAGGCCGCCGCCGCGCATGGCGTCAAGGTGCAGATTTTCGGCCAGAGTACCGACAACGCGCGCGCGTTCTGGAACTGGCAGTTCATACCCGGCCCTGCGCAGGAATTGCCGCGCACGCGTGCCATGCTCATGCAAGCCTGCGATTGCCGCCTGCCTGCACGCCTGACGCGCGACGAATTGGATTTCATCGCCAATGCCCTGCTAGACGCCGCGCAGGACGCCGCAGGGGCTTTGCGCGCCTACGGCACCTGAACTCCTACAGGATTGTCAGGTAATCCGACATGAAAGGGTGACGCGCGATTGCGGGCGTTACCAATTGATCTTGAAAAATCGGCCGTAAAGTCGCGGCAACCTGTGCAGGCATCTCACCCAGTATTTCCTTGCGTGCGGTCAAGCTGATCGTGCGCGTCAGCGGCTCGAACGGCAATTCCAACACGTCGATCTGATCTGCAAAGCGCCGCGCCCGCATTAACGCCAAGGGCGGCAGGATGGTCCATCCGGCCCCCTGCCCGACCAACGCCAGAATGGCGTGATAACTGTCGATCTCGAACCGATGCCGCAGGGTCAGGTTCTGCTTGGCCAGATGGGCATTCACCAGTCGCCCCATATAATGACGCTGCGTGTACTGCACCATGGTCATCCGCTTAAGTTGCCGCAATACATCGCCCGCCGGGTCAACGGTGCTTTTGGGCGCGGCCACGACAAACCCCTCGCGCAAAAGCGGATGCACCTCAACCCAAGCGTCCTCTGCCCCCAGTTCGGCGGCCACGATCACATCCAAGCCGCGGGCATCCAACAAATCATAAAGGTAATGGCTGGCACCGGTTTCCAACAGAAACTGACACCCCTTCAACTCCTCGGCCATGTGAGTGAGCAACTTTGGCGTTACATCCGCCTCCAAGTCCTCAATCATACCAAGGCGAAACCGCGTCAAATGCGACAGGTCCGACATGGCCAATTCAGCCCGCGCCTGCGCGGCCTCATTCAGAATGATCTGTGCATGGCGCTTCATGATCTCACCCGCAGGTGTTAACCGAACTGGCCGCGCGTTGCGTTGCAACAGGGTCGCGCCAACCGCGCCCTCCAGATTAGTCAATTGCTGACTCACGGCTGACGGGCTGGCCCCCAACCGTTTGGCCGCGGCCGAAATCGACCGCTCGTCAGCCGCAGCCATGAAAACTTCGATTCCCCAAAGGGTGATCCGACCAGGGCTATCGACCATCGAGGCCTACTTGCTCATCTTTGACAACTTTTGCTGTAACTCGGCAAGTTGCTTCTTGATTTCGTCCAGATCTTCGCCCTCAGGGTCTTCAGAGCCACTTTCCGACCCGGGCACGGTGCTGCCCCCACCCAGACCACCGGTCATGGCCTTCATGAAAGCTTCTTGCTGAACGCGCATCGCGTCCATCCCGGGCATGCTGGACAGCGGGTTGGCCTTCGTCATGTTCTCCATCATCTGGCTTTGGCCCTTCTGGAGCATCTCGAAACTCGCCGCCAGAAACTCGGGCACGACACTGGTTGCTTGCGAGGTATAGCTGCGTACCAGATCGTTCAAAACATTGATCGGCAGCACGCTTTCACCACGACTCTCGTGTTCGGCGATGATTTGCAAAAGATATTGCCGGGTCAGGTCATCGCCGGATTTCAGGTCGATGATCTGCACCTCGCGGCCATCTCGGATGAATTCCGCGATGTCGTCCAAGGTCACGTAATCGGATGTCTCCGTGTTATAGAGCCGCCGGCTGGCATAGCGTTTTATCAGTAACGGCTTGTTGGTCTCGGCCAAGGCACGGTCCTCCCAGAAAATGCAGCGCTGCAGCGCAGCCTATGCTAGCGCAGCACAAAAAGAAAGAGCGAGCCTGCTTAGGGCTCGCTCTCGCGCAAACGCATCCAATTAGGGAGGAGATGGGATACGTTAATAATCGCGCTTACTTGGCAGCGGTTGCTTTCTTGGCAGCCGATTGCACGTCGTCAGTGGCTTTCTTGACGGCTTTTGCAGCGTCTTCTTGCAAGTCTTTGCCAGCAGCCATCATCATTTCCACGGTGTCCATTTGGACTTTCTTGGCGATCTCGGCGAAAGCGGCCATGTTTTCAGCAGCCACTTCGGCGTTGGCCGATGCGAAATCAGTCATCGCTTTGGCGTAGTCTGCGGGCTCTGCCTTGGCTTTGGTCATGTCCGACATCTTGGCCAGAGTCTCTTTGGTCCATTTGCTGGACAGCTCGGCCGATTTCTCGGCGGCGTCCAGAGCAACACCCGAAAGCTTTTCGCTCAGGGCAGCTTGGTTTTTGAAAGCGTCTTCCATCGATTTGGTGTCGACGGGGAATGCGCCCATCATGTCTTTCATCACGGTGTTCATGTCTTGTGCTTTAGCCATTGGTCAGGCTCCTTGATCTATCGCCTCGGGAGAATTCCCGCTTTTCTGCGTCTGCAAACAATATGCATGCCGCAGCGCAGCATTTCAAGCATTTTTTTCTGCGGTGCAGCAAAACTTTCGTGTTCCGCGAAATATGGCGATTTATCAGACACTTGCTTTCTTGCGCACATAGCTTCCGGGTGCCGGGGCCAATGGCGGATGCTCCGAATCACCCGGTTTCCGGGCCGGAACCATCTTGCCTGAGCGCTTCTTCAGCCAAGCTTCCCAGCGCGTCCACCATGACCCTTCGTGGAACGTGGCCCCCTCCCGCCAGCTGTCTGCGTCCAAACTCAGGTCACTGTTGGTGTAATGTCCGTACTTTTTCTTGTTGGGCGGATTCACGATACCCGCAATGTGGCCGGATTGCGAAAGAATGAACGTACGGTTCTTCGATCCGGTCTGCTGGAAACCACGATAGCAATCCTTCCACGCCGCGATGTGATCGCTCTCGCAGGTCACCGACATCAGCGGCACGGTGACATCCTTGATGTGCACTTTTTGCCCACAGACGTCAAAACCGTCGGTAACAAAGGCGTTCTTCTGGCACAGTGCCCGCAAATACTGAATCGTCATCGCTCCCGGAAGGTTGGCACCGTCGCCATTCCAATACAGCAGATCGAAGGCCGGCGGAGTTTCCCCCATCATGTAGCTCCGGATCGCGGGCGTATAAATCAGGTCGTTTGATCGCAGGAAAGACATCGTGCGTGACATGATGAAAGACCTCAGAACGCCTTGCTCCTGCACTTCCGCTTCGATCCCGTCCACGAAGTCGTCTTGCAGGAAAGGAACAAACTCCCCCTGCTCGGAAAAATCCGTAAGTGCGGTAAAGAATGTGGCCGACTTCACGCTCTTGTCGCCCTGCTTGGCCAAAAGCGCCAGTGTCAGGTGCAACGTCGTTCCGGCAATGCAATAGCCAACGGTATTGACCTGTTTCACACCGCAAATCGCCTTGGCTTCATGGATGGCGGTCATAAAGCCGTCTTCAATATAGTCGTCCATTTTGACATCGGCATAGGACGCATCCGGATTGACCCAGCTCACCACGAACAGGGTATAGCCCTGATCGGTGATCCATTTGATCAGGCTATTCTGTTCCTTGAGGTCCAGAATATAGAACTTGTTGATCCAAGGCGGGAAGATCACCAGCGGCGTTTCGTGGACCTCTTCAGTGGTGGGCGCGTACTGGATCAATTCCATCATCCGGTTGCGATACACGACTTCACCCTGCGACGTGGCGATGTTCTCCCCCAATTCGAAGGCGCTTTCATCGGCCAGACGCACGACCATCTCGCCCTTATTGGCTTCCAGATCGGCCACAAGGTTTTCCAAGCCCTTCACAAGGCTCTCTCCCTCGGTCGCCACTGCCTTCTCCAAGGCATCCGGGTTGGTGCCCAAGAAATTCGTCGGGCTCATCATGTCCACGATCTGGCTTGAGAAATACTCAAGCCGCTGCTTGTCTTTCGGTGGCAGGTCATCGGCCTCGGCGACGGCCTCCTCGATGGCCTGCTTATTCAGGGCGTATTGCTGTTTGACGTAATGAAAATATGGGTTCGTCTCCCAAAGTGGATTGGAAAACCGCTTATCCCCCTTCAGAGCATCTTCTTCGCCTTCATCGTCCACGGGCAACTGCCCCTGCATCAGGCCCTGTTGCGCCTCCATGAAATGGCGCACCGATTTCCCCCAGTACTCCAATTGCCTTTCATAGATCTTGCCGGGGTTCTCCAGCATATCCGCCCAAAGAGAGGTTGCCGCCTTCGCGAAAAGCTCTTGATCCGGACCATTGAGCGCGGGATTCGCTGGATTTCGCGCCGAAAATGCTCGCACTAATCGCTGCGTCAACTCTTCGACGCGGGCAAGATTCTCGTTCATTTTCTCGAGATTTTCGCCTGCGACATCCTCTTGCGTTGCCATATTAAAGAAATCCTTTTAACTTTCTGCTATGCAGCATACCGTCGCTTGAGCGGAGGAGCAGTGCGACGAAACGAACCGGCGATCCCGGGGAACAGGAGACGACGATGCGCTACATGATGACCTATGACCTGATGGAGACCCTCCGCAACACCAATCAGTGGTTGGGCGCGTCCGCCCTTTCGATGGCATCCTACCCAATTTTTTCGCTCACGCCAAACCCTGCCCTGCAATGGATGGCCGCTTGGGGCGAGGTGACGGAACGCACCTTCCAACGTATGGTCGTCAAACCCGACTGGGGCATTGAATCGATCACCGGCGAAGACGGTCGCGATCACCTGATCAATGTCGAAACCGTGGTCGAACATCCCTTTGGCGACCTGATCCACTTTGACGTTCAGGGGCGCGAAGACATGGATCGCCGCGTTCTTCTGGTGGCACCGATGTCGGGCCACTACGCCACGCTTCTGCGCTCCACCGTCCGTTCCCTTCTTCCCGACTGCGAGGTATATGTCACCGACTGGCACAACGCCCGCGACATTCCAGTGTCTGCCGGCAAATTCGATGTCGAGGATTACACCCTCTACCTCATGGATTTCATGCGCGAACTGGGCAGCGACCTGCATGTCATCGCCGTCTGCCAACCCGCGCCGCTCACCTTGGCCGCCACCGCCTATCTGGCGGAACTGGACCCAAAGGCCCAACCCCGCAGCCTGACCCTTATCGGCGGCCCGATCGACCCGGATGCAACCCCCACCGACGTCACCGACTTTGGTCGCCGCGTGACCATGGGACAACTCGAAGAAACCATGATTCAAAGGGTGGGTTTCAAATACAAGGGCGTCGGGCGCATGGTCTACCCCGGCTTGCTACAGCTCAGTTCCTTCATGTCGATGAACGCCGAACGCCACGGACAGGCCTTCATGGATCAGATCGGCCGTGTCTCGCGCGGCGAAGCAAGCGATCACGACCCCCACAACAAGTTTTATGACGAATACCTCGCCGTCATGGACATGCCAGCGGAGTTTTATCTTTCCACCGTCGAACGCATTTTCAAAAACGGCGAGATCGCGAAGAATGAATTCATCGTCGACGGTCACAAGGTCGATATCGGGGCGATCACCAATGTCGCCGTGAAAACTGTCGAAGGCGCCAAAGACGATATTTCGGCCCCCGGTCAGTGTGTCGCCGCGCTTGATCTGCTCACCGGCTTGCCCGACAGCAAGAAAGCCAGCCATCTCGAACCTGAAGCAGGACACTACGGTATTTTCGCCGGCCGAAGCTGGCGCAACAACATACGCCCACTGGTGCTTGATTTTATCGACTCCAACTCCGAAGCACCAGCCGAGCGCAAACGTACAAAACCGCGCAAGGCCAAGCAGAAAGCGGCAAACAAAAACACCGCGGCCTGATCTCAAGCAATACAGACTGGTCAGAAATGGTGCGGATCATCGCATCATTATCTGTCTCGGGATTAAGCGTCCGGTCGCCGGATTGCCACAAGTTGTACGCCGGCATCCCGCAGGATTTCCATCACTTCGCCAAGGGTCCAATCATCGGCCCCCTTGGCCGACTCTTTGGTTAAACGTCCTTTGTGGCGCAACATGTGCAAGGCATGTGCGACCTCCTCGTCCAGTCCCGTTGCAAGCGCATCGCTCAGATAAACTGCGCGCAACCGAGGGTCCGTCAAATGGGTCGCTATATTGGTTTTGAGACCAGACTTGCGATCAGACATACTTATACTTTCAAACTATCCCAGATTGCGACAACATACGCCAGCAACCCGCATTGTGCTGGCCAAGTCCGGACAATTTTAAGGAAACCCGGATTCTCGGACGACAGCCAGCTACAATTCGTAAAACTGTTTTTGATGCGGAAACAAGGTTAAAATTTTATTTGATTACTCACCTTTTCGTTGACGCAGCCAGCGTAGAATCGGAACGATATCCAAAGCCGCGATAGCTATACCCAAGGGCAGCATCCAAAATCCCAAGACTGGCAGGAAACCAAGCACTCCAAGCCCCATCAGGATCAGGCCCAGCAACAAACGTAACCCCGGAGGCACATTGCGCTTGGTCCAGACTTGCAGGCGCCTGCGCACACGACGAAGGCGCGCTTTAGCCCCGCCCTTGGCGTCAGGCATCGGCACGAGTCTGCAGGACGAAAGGTTGGCTCAACCACTCTTGCAGAGCCGCCGTTGTGGCATCCGCAGCTTCCAAAGTGGGAAGATGCCCTGCTTGCTCAATCACCTGCAACTGCGCGTAAGGGATCAAATCGGCCATGAAGCTGTGGCGTTTCACGGGGGTCAGGCCATCATGCACGCCGCAAAGAACCAAGGCAGGGACTTTGCAGCGACGCAAAACAGATTGGTAGTCGCGCCGACGCTGCAACGCCCGCATTTGCCGGATAATGGCCTCTTGGCCAATGTCTTCCGCCATGGCGAGCAAATCAGCCATCAGCGCCGTACGTTGCGGCCCCGGTGCAAGGCTCTCGGGCGGAACCACCCCTTGAACCGCCTCCTGCACGCCCGGAGCGCAGCTTTATGATAAGTGGCTCGTATTCCGCCGCAGATTGTGGTGTTTCCGCCAGTGAATTGGTGTCCATAAGGGCAATGCGCGTGACCCTTTCAGGCGCACGGCGCATAAGTTCCATCGCCACGATCCCGCCCATCGACAAACCCGCGACCGCAAAACGGCGCGGCAAAAGATCCAGCAAGCCCGAGGCGATCTCTTCAATCCTCTCGCCATGGACGATCGGGGCCACGCTGACCATCGTGTCTCGGCTCATTACGGCCAATTGCGGCGCGAACACCCGCGCGTCACACATCATGCCCGGCAGGAACACCAGTGGCTCACGCATCAGGGAAAATCCTTTGTCTCACGGGGTCTCATTGCCCTGTTGCCTCACATCCACATTGCCACAGTAGGCTGCCGCGTCAAGCGCGGGCTGACCGAACCACTGAACTATCGTCACAGCCTTGCAAGCCATTCGAGGATACGCTTGATTGCCGCATCGGTGTTGCCCGGGGCCAAGATGTCGCCTGCGATGACATGCGCCAAAGGGTCGTCGCCTTCGCGCAGTTCCGGGTAGCCGCGTGTCACCGGCGCGCCCCATTGCTCTGCAACCCGCGCCGTTTCAGTGGCATCCACGACGGCGTCCTTTTCCGAGAAATAAAACAGAGCCGGCACCATGATTTTGCCGTGATCCAGATTTGCAGCGTATTTCACGATAGCCGCCATTGGGAAAACCGCGACTGAGGGATAGTCCGTCGTCCAATGCGCCCTTTGCTGCTCGTTCATCGGCTCGAATGAGCGGCGCTTCCCGGCCAGCAAAGGCAACCAATGCCGTGCAGCGGGCCACGTCAGCAGGGGGGCCACTGCATTGTTGATCCCGAAATTGGGAGAGACGAAAACCGCACCGACCACGTTATCCGCCAAGCCAGGTTGAGCCAACGCCGCCGTGGCAACGCTCGCCCCCGTCGACGTCGCCATCACCAAGACCTCGTCGCCAACGGCGCGCGCGGCTGCCAAGGCTTCGGCGGCATCCATCATCCAATCCTGAACCCGCGCTGTCGCCATGGCGTCACCGTCACGCCCATGGCCCGTGAACCGCGTATAGACCAGATTGGCCCCCAACGCCGCGGCTACCGCATCGGGCACCGGGCGGATTTCCTCGGAACTGGCCGAAAACCCATGCAAGTAAACGACGGAAAGCGGCGTTGTCTCGTCTCCCCGCCCTGCCCAGATCACGCGCTTCTGCGCCCCCTCACGCAAGTTCGGCACATCGGCTTCGGCTTGCTCGAAATAGGCCGCGACGCCCTGCTCGAAACGCTTCGGATCAAAGCGAACGTCCACGACCACCGGTTCGCGCGCGCCGAAAACAAAAAGCGCACCAAGCCCGAGGGCCAAAATGCCCAAGACCCGCAACGCATGGCGCATCATGCCTTGGACGCCCGCGCGCTCACTTCTTCAATCGAGGCTTCAATCAGCGACAAACACGCCACATCCGAAAAGCGATGATCCGCGCCATCCACCAAAGTAAGGCGCATATCCGGGCCGCTCGCATGGTCCAAAAGCCTCAAGGCGACGGATATATCCACATCTTCATCGGCCGTGCCTTGCAGAAATCGAACAGGAAACGGCAAATTCAAGGAATCGCGCAAAACAAGATGCTCACGCCCGTTTTCGATCAACCTTCGGGTGATGATGTAGGGCTCGCCGTAGTCACTGGGCAGGGTCACTTGCCCCTCGGTCTCCAATGTCTTGCGCTGCGCCTCATCAAAACCGGCCCACATGGAATCCTCCGTGAAGTCCGGCGCCGCGGCAATTGTGACCAAGCCCGCGACGCGCTCTGGCATCGCCCGGGCACACAACAGCGAAATCCAGCCCCCCATGCTGGAGCCCACCAAGATCTGCGGCCCATCGGTCATTGCGGCGATCACCGCCATGGCATCCTCGGCCCAATCGCCAATACTGCCATCGGTAAAGGCTTCTGATGATTGTCCATGGCCTGAGTAGTCAAACCGCAGGAACGCGCGGCCCTTCGCGCGCGCCCAGTCTTCCAGATAGACCGCCTTGGTGCCATCCATGTCGGATTTGAACCCGCCAAGGAACACCACGCCGGGGCCGTCCCCTTCAATCTGGTGATAGGCCAACCGCCGCCCCTCGGGCGACATGAAGAATTCAGGCTGCGTCATCTTGGGCTCCCCTGTCTCGATGTCGGCGCGAGCGTCGCCGAAACCGGGGGACAGATGCAAGCCGCAAAGGCGTTTTACGTCAGGTTATAGAACCGACCCGCCCCTCGATCCGCCTTAGAGACCATTCCGCCTCTGGACCGGATTGAACCGCGTCATCGGCGCGTTTGGTCTCCGTGGCGCACATCTTGCGCGGTGCTTCACGGGTGAGTTGCAGGTACTGCTCTGTCAGGGTCGTCCCATTATCGGACTGTGCCATTTTGGGGGCTCTCATGCCTCTTGGTTGCCGTTTACGCCGCAGACAACGCGGCATAGACCAAGCGTTAACCAAATTGTTACAAAATAAAAATCTCTTTTTGTGTCAGCCTGTTACATAGACAATCGCATACAGGGGCACACATCGGCACACGGCCTAAAGCGTTTCGCGAAAAACCTGCACCACAGCTTCTCGGGAAACGCAGTGCTCCGCTCAATCGTTGCACGCGTTCCGCCTTTAGACATCCCTAAGCCGCAAAGCCCAAAGCACCCCAATAAGGACGTGGCCGCAAATCCCGCCAAGGCCACCTGCGCGCCCAGCCACGTCAGCGCACCACCAACAGCGCCCACTGTAAGCAAGATCAAACCAATCGCGGTATTGGCAACCACTGCGTTGACCTAACGACGATCCTGCGGCGAAATAGATACCAAGTAAGTCGACCGCGCCTGATACACCCTCAGTACACCCAATTGTCAGTTCAACATCAGCTTGGGGTCAACAAGACCGTCTGCCATTTTGAGCCTCAACCGGGTCGCTCTCCTGCCCGGTCAGACGTTCGAACAGGTTTTGCAAGCCGTCACTTTCGAAAGCCCTTTATCGGTTATCCACCGATGTAAGGCTGCTGCTGGGGCCGGTAAAATATTTTTTGGTTGTGCAATCGACCCAAAAGGTCGTGGATTTGGCGCACCGAGTTATCCAAGTCTTCGTCAACAGTATCCTGTTCGACCAACTGGCCTGCCAGTTCGCTTTTGGTTTGACGCAGCGCTGTTTCGATCAAATCCACATCTTCCACAGACAGTTCGAAAGTCTCATTAAATTTGGTCATCGCTTTCACTCCCAATGGCAGGTCTTACTCGAAGTTTCCGATAGGTGATATGCGGCAATATACGCCCCATTCCCGACAACTCCAGATCATTTTTCTAAATGCGTCAATATGTTACCAATGACCTTGCATACCATTGAACACGGAACGAATTTCATGCTTGGCAAAATTGGAAAAGTCCGTTTCCGATCAGAAACTTGTTCGTAACGCGCACAACTGCACGCCAAGGCACACCACCGTATCCACAGGCTTGCCTTGGTTGGCTTCTTCTGGCCCCTTTCACCAAGAACTCCGCAACAGGATAGCGACATGCCCCATCTGCAGGGCCTTTCCGACTTCCCGGTCACGCCATGCGACCCCATGGTGTCATGCAGACGGATGACCTCGCCGCGCTTCTTAAGCGCCTGATGGCCCATCTCTGGATCAAGGCCATGAAGATGCCGGCCACCTTCCGATCCGAAGGCCCTGCACAGACACGCGTCCCCGGGTTCGGGCCGCGATCAACGATATCCTTTCACTTGATTTGCAGAGACCCTGACAAGCCTTTCCGGGATTCTTTCGTGCGACTCATACGACATTCCCGCGCTTGACTTGGCGCCGCTCAACGGCCAAAAGACGCGCAAGAGACATAACCCGCAACCGGGCGTTCCGTGGGCGCCAAACCGACGAGGAGCTACAGGCCAATGGCCCAGATTTCCCTTACTTTTCCTGATGGTAACGCACGTTCCTACGAGGCCGGGATCACCCCCGGCGAAGTTGCCGCAGACATTTCAAAATCCCTCGCGAAGAAAGCCATTTCGGCCACTGTCGACGGCCAGCATTGGGACCTCCAATGGCCGATCGAAATGGATTCTTCCATTGGCATCAATACGATGAAAGATGAGGGGCCTGCGAACGAACTGATCCGCCATGACCTCGCCCATATCATGGCCCGCGCCGTCCAGGAACTTTACCCCAGTGTCAAAGTGACCATCGGGCCGGTGATCGAGAACGGCTGGTACTACGATTTTGATCGCGATGAACCCTTCACCCCCGAAGATCTTGGCGCGATTGAGAAAAAGATGAGGGAAATCATTAATCTACGCGACGAGGTTCGTACCGAAATCTGGGATCGTGACCGCGCTATTCAGCACTACCGCGACAATGATGAACCCTTCAAGGTCGAGCTGATCGAGTCCATCCCCGGTGATGAACCGCTGCGTATGTATTGGCATGGTCACTGGCAAGACCTCTGCCGTGGCCCCCACCTGCAGCACACCGGTCAAGTCCCCGCAGACGCCTTCAAGCTGATGTCCGTCGCCGGCGCCTATTGGCGCGGCGACTCTGACCGGAAAATGCTGCAACGCATCTACGGCGTGGCCTTCACCGGCAAGGAAAAACTCAAGAACTACTTGAACTTCCTTGAGGAAGCGGAAAAACGCGACCACCGCAAACTGGGCCGCGAGATGGACCTTTTCCACATGCAGGAAGAGGCCCCCGGCCAAGTTTTCTGGCATCCCAATGGTTGGACAATCTACACCGCGCTGCAAGACTACATGCGCCGCAAACAGCGGGCAGGTGGCTACAAAGAAATCAACACGCCACAGGTTGTGGATCGCAAACTTTGGGAAGCGTCGGGTCACTGGGACAAGTACCAGCATCACATGTTCGTCGTTGAAGTAGACGAAAGCCGCGACGGCGAGAACGATGACGCCACGGCCAAGAACAAGGATCAAACCCGGATCAACGCGCTCAAGCCGATGAACTGTCCCTGCCACGTGCAAGTCTTCAATCAGGGCCTGAAATCCTATCGCGACCTGCCGCTGCGTCTTGCCGAATTCGGATCTTGCGCGCGGTTCGAACCTTCCGGTGCCTTGCACGGCATAATGCGCGTGCGCGGGTTCACTCAAGACGACGCGCATATCTTCTGCTCCGAAGAGCAGATTCAAGAGGAGTGCGCGCGTTTCATCGACTTCCTTGCAGGCGTCTACCGTGAACTGGGCTTTCCCGAATTCGAAATCCGCTTCGCCACCCGGCCCGAGAAGCGCGTCGGCACCGACGAAAGCTGGGACTACGTCGAGGGCGCGCTTGAAAATGCGATCAAGGCCGTGGGCCGCGACTACACGTTGGAACCGGGCGATGGCGCCTTCTACGGGCCCAAGCTTGATTTCTACCTGACTGATGCGATTGGACGTGTCTGGCAATGCGGCACCTTTCAGGTGGACCCGAACCTCCCGGAACGCCTCGGCGCGACTTACATCGCCGCGGATGGTGAAAAGCACCGCCCCTACATGTTGCACCGGGCCTGCCTTGGCTCCTTCGAGCGGTTCATCGGCATCTTGATCGAAAACTGGGAAGGCAAGCTGCCTTTCTGGCTGGCCCCGCGACAGGTGTTCGTCGCCTCGATCATTTCGGAAGCGAACGATTACGTGCAGAAGGTCGTCGACCAATTGAACGCCGTTGGCGTTCGGGCCGAGGCCGATCTGCGCAATGAAAAAATCAATTACAAGGTTCGCGAGCATTCCGTTGGCAAGGTACCTGTGATCCTCGCCTGCGGGATGAAAGAGGTGGAAGAAGATACTGTCTCGGTCCGCCGTTTGGGTGAAAAGCAAACTCGGGTTGAGGCTTTGCCGGACATCGTCGAAACCCTTGCAAAAGAAGCCACACCGCCTGACCTTTTGTAACAATTGGCGTATTTTCCGTCTCGGGCCGTGTAACAATTTGCGCGGCCCACTCGAACAATTGAAATTTTCCTTTTCATTCTAGTTGCTTCGCGTCCCTAGCGTTCTCACGCCCGCTAACGCGGCCGTGTTTAACGCGGACGTGAATAGCCATGTGAGCCTTTGCAAACATACCCTTTCGACATCGCTGACCCGCATTCGCGGCAGGGATGAGATTTGCAACAATCTAGGGAGACCCCGATTATGTCCAAGACAATAAAGACCGTCGCCATTGCAGGCGCCATGACCGCCGCTTTGGCCGCGCACAGCACCCCCGCCGCCGCCATGGAAAAAGAAAAATGCTATGGCGTTTCGCTGGCCGGCGAGAATGATTGCAAGGCTGGCGCCGGCACCACATGTGCCGGCAGCTCGACCGTGGATTACCAAGGCAATGCATGGACGCTGGTCGACGCTGGCACCTGTGCCGAAATCGAACTGCCAGATGATCGGATGGGCAGCCTTGAGCCTCTGGAGCGCGACCTTCCGTCCTAAAGCCGGCCTCGGTGCGCCCTCATTGGGCGCACCTAAAGCGTTCCGCTTTCAACCTGAGACATCAGCTAATGGCGGAACGCGTGCAACCATTGAGCGGAGCACTGCGTTTCGCGAAAATCTGTGATTCAGGCTTTTTGCGAAACGCTTTATTCCCATCTTCTTGAAGGGTGACCCATGCTTGATTCCAGCATTCTTTTTCCAAAGCTGCCCCCTGCGCCCGGCGTTGGCTACAAACCACAGCATTTCAAAGACATCCTGGATGATGCGCGCCCGGTCGAGTGGCTTGAAGTCCATGCCGAGAACTACATGGGCGAAGGCGGACGTCCCTTGGCGCAACTGCGCCACCTCGCCGAGCGTTTTGCAATTTCGGTCCACGGTGTTGGGTTAAGCATCGGTGGCGATGGGCGGCTTGATCCCGAACATCTGGCGCGTCTCAAGCACCTCTGCGGCTGGCTCAACCCGGCGAGTTTTTCCGAGCATCTGGCGTGGTCCACACACGACAGCCATTTTTTGAATGACCTCCTCCCCCTGCCCTATACAGCAGAGACCTTGCAGCGTGTCGCCGATCATATCGACGAGGTGCAGGAGACAGTTGGGCGACAGATGCTTTTGGAAAACCCGTCCAGCTATCTGGCGTTCGAAGAAAGCACCTATGCCGAAACCGATTTCCTATCCGAAGTGACGCGCCGCACGGGTTGTGGCCTGTTATTGGACGTGAACAACGTCTTTGTCTCATGCACGAACCTGCAACTTGAACCGTGCGCCTATATTGACGCGTTTCCTATTGATAAGGTTGGGGAAATCCATCTTGGCGGACATGACGAGGATGAAGACGACCACGGCGCGCCGCTCCTGATTGATAGCCACGGCCGCGAGACCGCCGACCCGGTTTGGTCACTGTTGGATCACGTGTTGGAGCTCAGCGGGCCAAAACCATTGCTGATTGAATGGGACGCCAATATCCCTGCGTGGTCCGAGCTTGCCACCGAAGCGGAGCGTGCCGCGAAAGCCCTTGAAAGGGTAACCGCATGAGTGTGGATCAAGCCCAATTCCACGATGCTCTTTTGGACAGTTCGAAATCTGTTCCAAGCGGGTTAAGCGATGGCCGCGGACAGCCCGCAGGCGCGCGCTTCTCGGTCTACCGCAACAATGTCGCAGTAAGCTTGACCGACGCTTTGGAAGTCAGTTTTCCGGCTATTCACAGTTTGATTGGACCTGAGAATTTCAAGAAAGTCGCCGGACTCTTCCTGCGCCAGCACCCACCAAAAAGCCCCATGATCATGGTTTATGGAGATGAGTTTCCGGACTTCCTCGGAGAATTTCACCCACTGAACCACATCGCGTATTTGCCGGACGTGGCGCGGCTTGAGCAAGCATTGCGGGAGTCTTATCATGCAGCGGATGCTGACGCCGTAGACCCAAATGCTCTGGCAGCATTGCCACATGAAGCTCTTGCCACATCCAGGTTGATCCTTGCCCCCTCCCTTCGGCTGGTTCGTTCGCGATGGCCCATTCATGCGATCTGGTCCTATGCCTTGGACAAGACCTCCCCAAAGCCCAAAAACCAAGCGCAAGATGTGCTGATTACGCGGCCAGAATACGACCCAGAATGCAGGTCTCTTCCCCCCGGTGCGGGCGTATTCGTGGCCAACATACTAGAGGGCAAGACCTTGGGTGACGCCTTTGAAAAAGCGATGCACGACGCGCCCGAATTCGACCTGACAGGGCTTCTGACCATGCTTCTCGACACTGCGTCGATCACTGAAATCCAAACTAAGGGCTAAGCCATGACCGCCTTCCTTTCCCTGTATCAAGCTTTCTCCACACGCCTGAACAATGCCGATTGGGTTCTGTCGACCATGGCTAGGTTCCTGTTCGCGGCATTGTTCTTGATGTACTTCTGGGTATCGGGCCTCACCAAACTGGGCGAAGGCATATTTGGTCTGTTCTCACCGTCTGTCGGCGCATACGCACAGATATTTCCCCGCGCGATGGAAGCAGTGGGATATGACAGCAGCCAACTCAGCCTTTTTCACACACTCGTCGTTTTGGCCGGGACATGGGCAGAGTTTTTATTGCCTGCCCTGATCGTGGTCGGACTGCTGACGCGACTATCGGCCTTGGGAATGATCGGCTTTGTGATCCTGCAAACGTTGACTGACCTGTATGGCCACGGCGCTATTGGCGAGGCATCGACCGTCGGCGCGTGGTTCGACAAGGCTCCTGATGCAATAATCCTTGATCAGCGCGCACTCTGGGTGTTCTTGCTGTTGGTTCTAGTCATCAAAGGTGCCGGGCCGTTGTCGTTGGATCGGCTATTGCTCAAAAATGCGCTTTCGGCTCATCGGGTTTCCCCGCCGCAATCGCAAGCACACCACCCAAAACCGTGAAGCCGATTGGAAACATGGTGAATACGTTGAAATCAAACGCGTAAAACATCGCTGCCGCCGAAAGCAGCATCAGCAATCCACCCCATAGCGCGCGGATTTTCGCCATGGCACCTCCGGCGATGGCCAAGAGTGGTGCAAGGAAACTGACGCTGCGGATCAGGCCCACGCGATCGACTTGTTGGGCCAATCCTTCAATCTCGCCAAATTGATCAATGAACTCGGTATAGCCATAGCTGAAGAACCCGACAAACATGGCGAGCAGGCCACCGATGACACCAAGAACCAAAGCTGCGCTACGCATTTCAAACTCCTCACCGCTTCAAGGCAGATAGGTATTTTCCCCAATCATCCAAGGAGTTGAGATTGTACATCCTTGCCCCAACCAAGGAAAAACTGATCGCCTGAGACAATCAATGGGCGTTTCATCAGAGTCGGATGATCAGCGAGCAATTCAAGCACGGGGCGGGTACGTGCAGCCTCGTCAAGGCCTCGCCACGTGGTGGAGCGGGTGTTGAGCAAAGCCTCCCCCAAGTTCGCATAAGCGGAATTCAGCACGCCCTCGGGAATCCCCTCGGCACGGACATCGACGAACTGCGCTTCCGGCAATGTTTTCAAGGCCTTGCGGCAGGTATCACAGGTTTTCAAACCGTACAGGATCATCGCATTTCCCCATGTTTTCCGCCTCAATAACGGGCAGCGGGGAAACAGTCACGGGGGTTTCGCTTGCTTTTTACAAAGCCCGTGTAATCATCCTTGGGTGCCAGTGCTTTCGGGGGTTGGCGCTTGGCCCGGCGGGATCCGGGGAAGATGAAGATCAGAAGGAGAAACGGCATGCCCAGTGGCACCGTGAAGTGGTTCAACACCACAAAAGGGTACGGATTTATCGAGCCAGATCAAGGCGGTAGCGATGTTTTCGTCCATATCAGCCAAGTCGAACAATCGGGCCTGACCGGATTGGCGGACAACCAGAAAGTCGATTACGAACTGGTGGAGGGCAAAGACGGCCGCCAGATGGCTGGCGACCTTAAGCCCCTGTAATAAAACCTAAAGTTCAGATTCAGGGCTTAGTAGCAACCCTTGACGCCCTCGGCACAGGTGTCGACCGCGCGTGTCTGGCGCATGCGCTTGACGTGGCGCGTCTTCTTCACCGGATGGCGCATAACCTGTTGATATGATTGGCTTTGATTGGGCTGACCGCAGCAGATGACACCGTTCATTGTGATCGGCTGGAGACCGCTGGGGCAATAGTTGGCGCCGGCGCCGTAGGCGTAGATTTTCGGGCCTTCGGCAGCGGCCGGGGCTGCGACGACAGCGGCAAAAAGGGCGGCGGAGAGGGTGAAGCGCATGTGGAACCTCTTGAAAACGCAGAAAAATAATCCTGATACTGCTTGCAATCGTACCTGATCCCCCGCCGCTGTCAAACCTTTTGGGCCGGGGTGGGCGCATCCGCGAAGCAATCTGAACGAATGAGTCTTATTGACCACGCGGCCCGGACAGTCGCGGGGGCAAATTTCTGTACAAGTTGTACAGAGACCCCCCGGGTTTTGTACAGAAATCGGGGGTGTGCGGATCGGGTCTGTACAGAATGTACAAAACAGCGTGCTGAAACAGCCCGGATCGGTGCCGCGCCGAGGGGGCCGCACGGTGGGGTCAGGTGGTGTTAACCCATTGCGGGGAGAGTGGGGGCATGTGGTTTGGAATTGTCATATCCGATGCGCTGTCCTGTGAGTGAAGAAACGGCGCGGAATCAAGGCGCGCAGCGCCGCCGCGCCAAAGCCGACGCGCCCCCACGCGGCGGCTTTTTGGCAGATGCAGAGCGCCGCTTGAGGTTTTTCGGATTTGGCCGGGATAAAGTGCAGCCGCCCATATGGGCAACCTCCCCCGCGCGCGTCGTCTTTGGCGCGGGTTAGCGAGGTGGGCGGTGCGCATGAATGCGCACCCTACGGGCGCGAGATAGTGGTTTAGCCCAACAGCTCCTGAAACTCGCGCCACTCGCCTTTGCTCATGCCCGAGGTTTCTTGGGTCACCTCCTCGCCCTTGAGCATCCGGCGGAGGCAGTCGAGGCCCTTGGCCGACAGGTTTGCGCCGCCCATGCGGTAATCTTCAAAGGCACCATAGGCGGCAGGCACCCAATCGGCGACGATCTTGCAGAGTTCCTCGGCATAGACGCGGATTTCGTATTGGGCGTGGTGGTCGGCGCGCAGGCGCAGGAAGTGCAGCAGGTTGTGCAGGTCAACCTTCCAATACCATTGGGTATAGACATTGGCGGGCAGGTTCATGCGGGCCAGTTCGCGGGCGAGGCCCTGTTGGCCGTCTTGGCCGATCATTTCCTCGTAGTGGTCGTAGGCGCGCATGGAATCCTCTTGCAGGAGGCGAAGCACACGCTCGGCCTCTTCGCCCTGCAATGCCTCCCCCCGGCCCTGGTTATTGGTGGTGGATTGCGCGGCGAGGTGATCGGGGGCGGGAATATAGAACTCCCGATCGAGGATCGAATAGCGGGCGGAGTATTCGTTGACGTTGGCGGTGCGGTGGCGGATCCATTGGCGCGCGACGAACACCGGCAATTTGACGTGCAGCTTGATCTCGCACATCTCAAACGGAGTGGAGTGCCAGTGGCGCATGAGATAGCGGATCAGCCCCGCGTCATTGCTGACCGATTTGGTGCCCTTGCCGTAAGACACGCGGGCGGCCTGACAGATGGCGGCATCGTCGCCCATGTAGTCGATCACCCGGACAAACCCGTGATCAAGCACCGGGTAGGCGGTGTAGAGGTGCTTTTCCATGCCCGGCGCGGTCGCGCGCAGCGTGGATTGCGGTGTGCCGCGCTGATCTTCGATTTCGGCCTGTTGTTCGGGGCTGAGGGGCATGGGGCAT
>DATFKJ010000449.1:0-5560 GCA_035268705.1 Roseovarius sp.
CTGGGTGAACGGCATTGATGACGGCAAGAACAAGTTTACCCCGAAGGTGATGTTCGCGATCTGGAACGTGCTGAAAGACAACAACATTGAAATCCCCTTCCCGCAGCGTGTTGTGCATCACGTCGGGCTGGATAAGGGCGAGCCGCCGACGCTATGAGTCGCGCCTTGATCATTGGCGCAGGCCCCGCCGGGTTGATGGCGGCGGAGGCTTTGGCGCAGGCGGAGCATCGTGTGACCGTGGCCGAGGCCAAGCCGTCGCCCGCGCGCAAGTTCCTGATGGCCGGGAAATCGGGGCTGAACCTGACGAAAGATGAGAGATTCGAGGATTTCATTGCCGCTTATGGTGATGCTGCGCCAGCTTTGCGCCCGATGCTGGAGGCCTTCGGCCCCGCCGAGGTAATGGCCTGGGCCGAGGCGCTGGGCCAACCGCTTTTTACCGGCAGTACGGGGCGGGTGTTTCCCAAGGCGATGAAAGCCTCGCCGCTCCTGCGCGCATGGCTGGCCCGGCTGGAGGGGCAGGGCGTGACGCTCAACCGTCGCTGGCGCTGGACCGGGTGGGATGGCGAGAGCGTCTTGATGGATACGCCGGACGGGCAGCGGCGCCTGACGCCGGATGTCACGGTTTTGGCCTGTGGCGGGGCAAGCTGGGCGCGGCTTGGCTCGGATGGTGCTTGGGCGGTGCATGTGCCCGGGGCAGTGGCCCCCTTCAAGCCCGCGAACATGGGATTTGAGGTGGCTTGGTCCGAGCATATGCGCCGCCATTTTGGCACCCCGGTCAAGGGGGTGGCCTTGCGCGCGGGGAATGCCATGTCACGTGGCGAGGTGGTGATATCCGAGCGCGGGATCGAAGGCGGCGGGATTTACGCGGTGTCCAAAGCCATGCGCGAGGGCGCGCCGCTGTCCCTTGACCTGTTGCCCGATCTCACGAGTGACGTTTTACGTCAAAGGCTATCGCGTCCGCGCGGCAAGGACAGCGTCAAGAACCATCTGCGCAAAGCCTTGAAGCTGGACCCGGTGAAGCAGGCGCTATTGATGGAATTCGCCCGCCCCTTGCCCGGTGATCTGGCCCCGCTTCTCAAGGCGTTGCCCGTCACGCACCAAGGTCCACGCCCGATGGACGAGGCGATTTCAACAGCGGGCGGCCTGCGGTTCGAGGCCTTGGATGCAGGCCTTATGCTACGTGACCGCCCCGGCACATTCGCAGCGGGCGAAATGCTGGATTGGGAGGCGCCAACGGGCGGGTACCTTTTGACAGCCTGCCTTGCCACCGGATTATGGGCGGGGCGGCACGCGGCGCGCTATTTGGATTAGAAGGCCTAGGGCGCAAGGATTTTCGAAAATCCTTGGCCAAGCAATTTCGAAATTGCTTGGCGCGTTGCGCCCTTGCCGGATGCTCAGGGATGGCCAAACTGGCTTAGTCCGAGAAGCCCATACCTTCGTATTTGGCTTTCAGTTTCTTGAAGTTCTTGCTGCCGCCCGGGCCTTTTTCCACGACGCCCCATTTGCCGCCCGGGTTCTTGCCGCGCACGGTGCAGCCGGACCCACGGCATTTGATTTTCAATTGAGTCCCATCAGAGCGCGCCATTGTGGCATCGCCAGCAAGGGCAGGAGCGGGGGAAAAGGCAAGGGCGGTGGCGAGCGAGGCCGCGGCAGTGAGTGTGAAATATTTGGACATGACGACTCCGGTGAACTGTTAACATGTGAAATGCGATTTTACGCTATGCGCGCGAACTGCAATGCGTCAATTCTCCTTTTGCGTGTGATTGGCCAATGCGACCCGCCCTTGCACCCGGTCAGGCCAAGGGCTACCTCCTTATCTGGCAACAGGAGGCCCGCGCATGACCCGACCTTTGGATGATCTCACCCACGCGCTTTTGGAGGCGGCCCGCAGGGTGGGGGCCGAGACGGCCGATGCCATGGCGGTGCGCGGCACGTCGCTGAGCATTGATGTGCGCGGTGGCGAGTTGGAGCAGGCCGAGCGCGCCGAGGGCGTGGATTTGGGCCTGCGCGTTCTGGTCGGGCAACGGCAGGCCTGTGTGTCGTCGTCGGATGAGCGGCCCGAGACCATCACGGCACTGGCCGAACGCGCTGTGGCCATGGCACGGGAAGCCCCGGAAGATCCCTATATCGGTTTGGCGGAGCCTTCGCAGCTTATGCAGGATTGGGATGTGGCGGCCCTGGAATTGGCCGATGATGGCGCGGAACCCGCGCCCGAGGCCTTGCAGGAGGATGCCCGACGGGCCGAGGCGGCGGCGCAAGCGGTCGCGGGGGTGACGCAGGTCCAATCGTCCAGCGCGGGCTATTCCGCGCGCGAGATTTACATGGCCGCGACGAACGGTTTTTCCGGGGGCTACAAACGGACCGACCGGGCGCTGGGCTGTGTCGCCATTGCCGGGGAAGGTAGTGGCATGGAGCGCGATTATGATGGCGACAGCCGGATTTTTCAGGCCGACCTGCGCGATGCCGAAGATATCGGCCGGACCGCAGGCAAACGCGCCGTCAGCTTGATTGGCGCGCGCAAGCCACGCACCGGCGCCTATCCGGTTCTGTTTGACGAACGCATTGCATCCTCGCTTATCGGTCACTTGCTGGCTGCCAGCAATGGGTCGGCGATTGCGCGGGGGTCGTCGTGGTTGCTGAACAAGCTGGGCGAAGAGGTTTTGCCGAAGGGCCTGTCTTTGATCGAAGATCCGCACCGCCCGCGCGCCATGGCCTCGCGGCCCTTCGATGCCGAAGGCCTGCCCACCCGCAAGCGCGCCTTGGTAGAGGATGGGGTTTTGACGGGCTGGACGTTGGATCTGGCCAATGCCCGCAAACTTGAGATGGAAAGCACCGGCAACGCCAAGCGCGGGGCCTCGTCGCCGCCCAGTCCGGGGACGTGGAACGTGGCGCTGACCCGAGGGGAGACCAGCCGCGAGGATCTGATTGCGCAGATGGGGACGGGCCTGATCGTCACCTCCATGATCGGGGCGACGATCAACCCCAACACGGGCGACTATTCGCGCGGGGCCAGTGGATTCTGGGTGGAAAATGGCGAGGTCGTGCATCCGGTGAACGAGATCACCATCGCCGGATCGCTGCCCGAGATGCTGCGCCGTATGACGCCCGCGAATGATGCGCGCCCCTATCTGAGCCGGGTGGTGCCCTCGCTTCTGGTCGAGGGGTTGACCCTTGCCGGCGAGTGATCTGCCCCTCCTGATAGACGCCGCCCGCGAGGCGGGCGAGATCGCCAGCCGCTATACCGGTGAAAGCGCCAAGCGCTGGGACAAGCCCGGCGGTCTTGGCCCTGTGACCGAGGCGGATATGGCCGTGAATGCCATGCTTGAGCGCGATTTGCGCGCGGCGCGGCCCGATTACGGCTGGCTGTCGGAAGAAACCGAGGATGGCGCGGGGCGCTTGGGGCGTGACCATGTGTTCATTATCGACCCCATTGACGGCACCCGCAGTTTCATCGAAGGCTCGGCCACTTGGGCGCATTCGCTGGCGGTGGCGGAAGCGGGCGTTGTGACGGCGGCGGTGATCTACCTGCCCCTGCGCGATAAGCTTTATGCCGCCGCAAAGGGGCAGGGGGCGACATTGAATGATGCCCCGATCAGGGTAAGCAGGCGCGAGAGCCTGCCGGGGGCGCATTTCATGGCCGCCAAGCCCAACCTTGATCCCAAGAACTGGAAAGGTGGTCGCGTGCCGGATGTGCGCCGCTCGCACCGGCCCTCCTTGGCCTATCGGCTCAGTCTTGTGGCCGAGGGGCGATATGACGCCATGCTGACCCTGAGGCGCAGTTGGGAATGGGACATCGCCGCCGGTGACCTGATCCTGCGCGAGGCGGGGGCCGTGACCAGTGATAGGACAGGCCAACCGCTGCGCTTCAACAATGCCGAGCCGCTTTTGAATGGTGTCGTGGCGGCGACCCCCTACCTGCACCGCGAAATCCTCGACAGGCTTGCCTGAACGGGCACGCGGTTTCCAAACCGCTTGCAATCCCCTTCGAAGGGGATTGGCCCTCGACCGTCTGTCGCAAATGGGCTTGCCGTGGTTCGCAATCCGGGTCTAATGCCTAGGCCAACCCAAGACCGGAGCCGCAATGGCACGATCCGACAATCTGACCGGTGCGATCCTGATGATGGCCTCGATGGCCAGCTTCACGATCAACGACACCTTCATGAAGGCGCTGGCCGGGGAAATCCCGTTGTTCCAGGTGCTGTTCCTGCGCGGGATTTTCACCACCATCGCCGTGGCTGTCGTGGCGTGGTGGATGGGGGTTCTGTTCGCCCGCGTCTCGCGCCGCGATGCAGGGAGCATCGCCTTGCGCATGGTGGGCGAGATCGGCGCGGCATACTTTTTCCTCACCGCGCTGTTCAACATGCCCATCGCCAATGTCACCGCGATCTTGCAGGCGCTGCCGCTGACCATCACGCTGGCCGCCGCACTGTTTTTTGGCGACCCCATTGGGTGGCGGCGGATGTCGGCGATCTTGGTCGGGTTTGTCGGCGTGATGTTGATCGTGCGACCGGGGGCCGAGGATTTCACGATCTATTCGGTCTATGTTCTGGCCGCCGTGGGGTTTGTCACCCTGCGCGATCTGGCGACCCGGCGGTTATCAAAGGAAACGCCTTCGATGCTGGTCACGGTCATCACCTCGACCTCGATCATGGTGTTTTTCGGGGTGGCGAGCCTGACTATCGACTGGGCGCCGATGGATGCACGCGCCTATGGGCTGACTATCGGGGCGGCGGTGATGATCATCGGCGGGTATCTGTTTTCGATCATGGTGATGCGGGTGGGCGAGATCAGTTTTATCGCGCCTTTCCGTTACACGGGTCTGATATGGGCGCTTTTGCTGGGCTGGTTGGTCTTTGACGAATGGCCCGAGCCGATCACCCTTGTGGGCGCGGCCATCGTCGTGGGTTCGGGCCTTTTCATGCTGTATCGCGAAGCACAGCTTGGTCGGCAAACACGCTTTTCACATGGGCCGCGTCCACGTTGAATTTCTTTCGCAGCAGGTCAAGCTGTTCAGGCGTGGCCGGTTCGGGCCGGTTCTTGCGGTCCGAGGCTTTGGAATCGTTGTCGTCGTGTACGGCGCGGATATACATCGGCGGTTCTGGGTCGATCAGCGTCGGCATGGTTTCATGCAGCTTGTGATGCCCAAAATTCATGATGGTCTTCTTGGCACCGGGTTTGAACAGCGCCGCCAGACCGCAGGCCAGATAGGGGATTTGCACCTCGCGCAGGCGGATGCCGTCAGATGACAAAGTGGCCTCGTACCCATTGGAAAATTCGAACACCATGTTCTTCCAAGGCTTGCGCAGGTTGCCGGCTTGCCGGGCCATCCGTCGGATCGAGCGGACGAAATTCAGGCCCACCGCGTCGTCGTCATCCAGACGGAATTGAAGGGATTCCTCGGTGTCTTCGCCCAGTTCGTCCTTGATCGCGGCCTGCATCGCATAGCGGTGCTTGAAGGGCTCCATCTCGACGATCCTGATCTGTTCCACCGGGGCGGTGATATCGTGGAGCCGGTCAAGGTAGGGTTTGGGCATGCGCGGGCCGATGACGATAAGAAAGG
>DATFKJ010000450.1:0-7939 GCA_035268705.1 Roseovarius sp.
CGTGGCCCCATCAATCTGCGGGGTCTCACCGGGCGCGCCGTAACAGTTGATCCCGGAAAACCTGTCCTCGGCCCAGGCATCGTGCCGCCCGGCAAAGCGGTCGGCGATCTCGGCATCGCTCTCGGACAGGACATTCACGCAGAACACCCCGTTTTGCGACACGGCCTTGGCAATCCGGCTTTCGGCGAAAAGGCACACAAGAACCGTGGGCGGGTCGGCCGAGACCGAGGAAAACGCGCTCACGGTGGCCCCGTGACGACCGGCCTCGCCATCGGTCGTCACGACAGTGACCGACGACGCGACTTGGCGCATGGCGGAAATGAAGTGGTCTCGCGGCACCAGTTCTGTGTTGTCTCGAAACATCTCGACGCTCCTGCTTTTGCGGGCAAATTCGTGATGGTTGAGACGGTCTCACAAAACCTCAATTCTTGATAGCGAATAGTTTTGCTTTATAAATGCAAAAAATTCGAATTGAGGAATCCGCCATGAATATCGTTTCGCTTCAAACCTTTTTGGCCATCGTCGAAACCGGCAGCTTGGTGCGGGCCTCACAGAAAATGAACGTGACGCAATCCACCGTGACGGCGCGCCTCAAAACACTGGAAAACGACATCGGCCAAGTCCTTCTGAATCGTCAGAAATCCGGCACCACGCTCACACCGGCGGGCACCAAGCTGTTGGGCTATGCCCGCATCATGACCGGGCTTTGGCGACAGGCGAAGTTCGACACCGCCCTGCCCACCGGGCTGGATGCGGTCTGTACCTTCGGCTGCGACCGCGAGCTATGGCACGGTCCCGGGCGACACTTCTTTTACGATATTCTGTCCGAACATCCCGAAATCGCCCTGTCCGTGCATCAAGGCAGCAGCGAAGACTTGGAAAACTGGCTGCTCGAAGGGTCGGTTGACGTCATTCTGACCTACGAGGCCGTCGCACGGGGCAACCAAACCGTCCACGAGTTGCCGGTTGAACGTCTGGTGCTGTATTCCAGCAACCCCGATGCCCCGATGATCGGCGACCCGGATTATATCTTCGTCGATCACGGTACCGACTATCGCCGCATGCACGCCGAAACCTACCACGACGCCGGGGTCGCCCGGATCAGTTTCGACAGTTCATGGTGGGCGCTTCAGTTCATCCTCGACAATCGCGGTTCGGCCTATCTCCCCGAGGCGCTCGCCTACCGGTTCCTGCGCAACGGACGTCTCTTTCCCGTTGCCGGCGCCCCTGTTTACACGCGCAAGAAGTGCCTCGTCGTCAACGACACCGCCGCACAAAACTGGAGCTGGTTTCAAAACCTTGTCGACCGCCTGCGGCACGACTCCCACGCCCTCCCGGATTAGCGCGAGTTCAGCCCAGTATATTCAAATTCTTCGAATCTTCTCGCATAAAGTCTCGCTTATCAATTCCTTGAGACTGGTTAACCGATGGACATGACCAGACCCCGGCCCGCCAACCGCGCCGCAGGGGCATCTGGTTCAGCGCCCACTGACGGGCCTATCAAAACAAGAAAAGGCCGGGGCGCGCCTGCCGCGGCATGTCCGAAAAGGGAGAACTCGCCAATGACCTTGTCGTTCTGGACGAACCCGAGCATGACCCCGCCAAATGGAACGTGGCATAGCCCACCGACGATCCCGACTGGCTGGAGAATTCCGACCCCTCGGTCAGTTGGCCACCGATCTACATACACATGGCCTATGCCAAATCGCTTGAAAGCGATTTCCCGGCCGTATCCAGCATGCTCAGCAACGTGGACTTCGACACCGATACCGTGTCCGAAATGACCTATCAGCTTGTCATCGAAGGCAAGGAGGCCCCGGCCTTCGCCCAACGGCCTGTGACCGGATCTTGCCAGACGACCTGCGGTCCTACAGGAATGTGCCACTCAAACCGAACGTCGCCGCAACCGCCCCGATGGTGAAGCCTGCTGGCAGACTGACGAGCATAAAGAGCGGTTTGGGTTGCTTCGTTTCTTTGAAGGACCCGGATTGCGCCTCATTCAGCGAGCCGGAACCCGCGACCTCAAGCAAAAAGAACGTGAAAAAATGCACGAACCCGATAGGGATAAAGAAAAAGATAATCGTTTGCACAAAGGCAGGCTCTTCCAAGCCCACCAAAACAACCACAACCAGACCGAGCAGCGCCCCCACTGTCATTAATGCAAACCAAACAAGCCAGTCACCAGTCTGCATCTTACGGCGGTCGCTCATATGTCAATGCCTCGCAACTGATAGATCACGCATCATAAAGCACCTGTGTTGAAGGCTTGGCAAGTCTTTCGTCCAGTTTTGATCATGCTGCATCAGCAAAGGCCGAAGCGCCTAAGTTGGTTGCGTCCCTCATTGCCGACTACGGTGATGAATGCGGCGAGCAACCTGTTCTCCCGAATAGCACCAAGCCCGATGAGAATCCGAAACGTGCGAAAACCCTGTACGTTTCGTACATTTTGCACCGTACGCCCTGTTAACCTACCGGGTCGCAGAGAAAAATACCGACGCTATACCGACGTGAAACCGACGCGATGCAGTCCGAGGTTTTTATCGTTAACTCAATGACTTACTCCCGATTCGCACCTCCCGGCTTGCCGCCATCCAGAACCTTCGGTTAGATACCCTTGAACACCACCCCGAGGGCCCCATGACACCGCCAAAGAAAATCGTCGTCATCGGCGCAGGTATCTGCGGCCTCAGCTCCGCTATCTGGCTGCGCCGCGCGGGGCATGACGTGACCCTAGTTGACCGGGACCACCCCGGCGCCGGGGCCTCCTTCGGCAACGCGGGGCTTCTGGCGCAATGGGCCGTGGTGCCGGTCAACACGCCCGATATCATCACTACAGGCTTGAAATACCTCGCAAATCCCGGCTCGCCGCTTTTCATGCAATGGTCCTACCTGCCGCGCATGCTGCCGTGGCTCGCGCGCTTTGCGGCGCAATCGCGCAACTGCGATCATATGGTCCAAAGCCTGATCCCGCTTCTCACCGACAGTCTCGATCAACACCGCGCCCTGACGCGTGGCACCCGCGCCGAGCACTGGGTCGCCAGCAGCGATTTCAGCTATGCTTATGAATCCAAAGCAGATTTCGTGGCCGACAAGCTCAGTTGGGAGTACAAGCGCAAGGCCGGTTTCATCCCCGAAGTGCTCGAAGGCCCCGCCGTGCAAGAGGCCGAACCGATCCTCGGCCCCCGCATCCAATGCCTCGCCACGCTCAAGGGTCATGGCCATATCCTCAACCCCGGGGCCTATATGGCGGATCTGGCCCGGGTTCTTGAGGACGAGGGCGGCACCTATATCCGCGCTGAAGTTACTGATATCACTTTGGAAAGTGGCCGCGTGACCCAAGTGGAAACCGACACCGGCCCGCTGCCCTGCGACGCCACCGTTCTGGCCGCTGGCATCTGGTCCAAACCCCTCTTGGGCAAGCTAGGCGTCAAGGTGCCGCTTGAGGCCGAGCGCGGCTATCACCTGCATTTCTCCAACCCATCGCAGACAGTCCGCAACCCGATGATGGTGGCCAAGGGCAAATTCGCCGTGAACCCCATGCAAAACGGCCTCCGCTGCGCGGGAACGGTGGAACTGGGCGGTATCGAAGCAGCCCCCTCCAAGGCCCCCCTCGCCGTCATTCACAAGCACGCCAAACGCGCCTTCCCCAACCTCACCTACAGCCATGCCGAGGAATGGATGGGCTTCCGCCCCTCCACCCCCGACAGTCTGCCCTTGATCGGTGAGATTGGCCAAACCGGGGTCCATGCCGCCTTCGGTCATCAGCATATCGGCCTGACGGCCGGACCCAAAACAGGCCGCCTTCTGGCCGACCGCCTCAGCGGGCGACACCCCAATATCGACATGGCCCCTTACGACGCCAACCGCTTCTGATTAAACGCTTTTCCGGTTCAGTCGTAGCTGCGCTGATCCTCGATCACCTTGCCGTCATTGGGCAGGCTTCCGGGGGCCACAACCTCGATCTTGCCTTTCAGCTTCAGGGCATCGGCCACCGACCCGGCATAGCCATCCGCGTCGCCACTCGCGGCCTCGATCTGCACGGTCATCACGTCCATCTCGCCCTCGCGGCTGGCAATCACCCGCGCCTTGGCGATCTCCTCATGCTTGGCCACCAAGGCGGCCACCTGTTCGGGTCGCACGAACATCCCCTTTATCTTGGTCGTCTGATCGGCCCGACCCATCCAGCCCTTGATGCGGGTATTGGTCCGGCCACAGGGGCTTTCGCCCTCCATGATCGCGCTCAGATCCCCGGTGGCAAACCGGATCAGCGGATAGTCCGGGTTCAACGTAGTCACAACCACCTCGCCCACCTCGCCGGGGGCGACCGGATCGCCCGTGCCGGGGGTCACGATCTCAACGATCACGCCCTCGTCGATGACCAACCCCTCCTGCGCCTCGCTTTCATAAGCGATATTGCCCAGATCAGCGGTGGCATAACACTGCAAACAGGCGATTCCCCGGTCCGCATATTCCTGCCGCAGCGACGGAAACAACGCCCCACCGCCCACAGCCGCCTTGGTGATTCCAAGCGAAAGGCCCATCTCATCGGCCTTGTCCAGAATGATCTTGAGGTAATCGGGCGTCCCGGCATAAGCGGTCACACCAATGTCATGCGCCGCCCGCGCCTGAAGCTCGGTTTGGCCCGTGCCAGCAGGCAAAACCGCCGCGCCAACAGCCCGCGCACCATTCTCGAAAATCATCCCGGCAGGCGTCAGGTGATAGCCGAAACAGTTTTGCACGATATCGCCCTTCCCCACACCACAGGCATGCAGAAAACGCCCCATGCGCCACCAGTCATGGCTATCGCTGCCCGGTTCATAGATCGGGCCAGGCGATTGAAAAACATGCGCGAATTGCGAAGCGGCCCGCGTGGTCAACCCGCCAAAAGGCGCGGTTTCCCCCTGCGCTTGGCCCAAGTCAGCTTTGCGCAGCACCGGAAGCGTGGCCAGATCCGCTTGCGCTTTCACCTTCGCCGCATCAACCGCCTTCAAACGATCACCATAACCGGCCAGACCCTTGGCGCGTTCGATTTGCTCGGGCAAAGCCCGTGACACCGCCGAAGCCCGCTCATCCGCGCTACGATTTTCCAGATTGTCAAAGTACTTGCTCATACCGTCATCCCCCAAGCGCCGCTCTGCTTTACGTTGCGACAGCTTGACCAATTGATGTGACGCGCCGCTTTGGCGCATGCTCTGTGAACTTTTGTATACCGCCCTGCGCGCAGCGGTTGGCCAAGGAGGGGCCCACCATGACACAAACGCAGATAGTTGTTTCCGATACCGATCTTGACGCTCGCATCACTTTTCACGACACCGACCAGATCATGGAAGCCAACTTTTCCGACTTCCACTTTCACGACACGCAGACCGTCAACCGCTTTTACGATCGCCTTGAAAATCGCATCGCGCAGACGGGCGAAGACCTTTGGTTCTTTCTGGTGAACCTCAACGGCACCCGTATCGACCCCAAGGCTTGGACCGCTTACTCGCGCCGCGGGCGTGCGCTCAACTTGGCGCATTCCATGGGTTCGGTCCGCTTCGACGCCTCCGAGGAAACCCGCCGACAGATCGAACGCGCCGCCAATACCGAAGCGTTTGACCCCAATCTCTTTTCGGATCGCGACTGCGCCATTGCGCGGCTGCGCGAATTGCCCGGTAAACGGCGCAAGCGCATCGTGCATGACCCCAACTACGTCACCGCCGATTTCGTCCGCCGCCTGTCGTTTGATGAAGATACCCTCATCATGAAGGTTGATTTCTCGCATTTCACCTTCCATCACAGCCGCGATGTCGATGACTTTTACGACTTCATCCAGAACCGGATCATCGAGACGGATCGCAAGTGGTTCTTCCTCGTCAATCTCAACGGCTGTGAGATCCTGCCCGGCGCTTGGGTGCAATACGCCCTGCGCGGCAAGCGGCTGAACGAGGCCGCCTCGCTTGGCACCGCCCGCTTCGCCGCCGGGTCTGAAACCGAGGCCGACATCCGCCTGCGCGCCGAGACCCAAGGCTTCCGCCCCAATATCCGCAACACGCGGGACGAGGCGCTTGAGCTGATCGAGGAAATGAGAAAAGACCTGACCCAAGGGTAAAATCCTCAGCTCAGCCACCGCTTGCGGCGGCGATAGCTGCGCACGTCGCGGAATGATTTTCGACCCTCCTCCGAGACACCCAGATAGAACTCCTTCACATCCGGGTTCTCGCGCAGGTCGTCGGCCGGTCCATCCATCACCACACGGCCCGATTCAAGGATATAGCCATAATGCGCAAAGCGCAGCGCGACGTTGGTGTTCTGCTCGGCCAGCAGGAAAGTATAGCCCTCCTCCTCGTTGAGCGATTTCACGATATTGAAGATTTGCTCCACCAACTGTGGCGCAAGGCCCATGCTAGGCTCGTCCAGAAGGATGGTCTCGGGGCGGCTCATCAGCGCGCGGCCAATCGCGACCATCTGCTGCTCCCCGCCCGAGGTATACCCCGCCTGTGATTTGCGGCGCTCCTTCAGGCGCGGGAAGTAGTCGTAAACCATGTTCAGATCGGCGTCGATCTCGCCGCGGCTCGACCCGCGGGTATAGGCGCCCGTCAACAGGTTTTCCTCGACGGTCAGGTGCTCAAAGCAATGCCGGCCTTCCATCACCTGAATGACGCCCTTCTTGACAAGATCCGATGTGACCGAGTCCTGTATCCGCTCCCCGCGATAGGTGATTGATCCCTTGGTCACCTCGCCGCGTTCGGATTTCAGAAGGTTGGAAATCGCTTTGAGGGTCGTCGTCTTGCCCGCGCCGTTGCCGCCCAGAAGCGCGGTGATCCCGCCCTTCGGCACGCTCAGGCTGACACCCTTCAGCACAAGGATCACGTGGTTATAGATCACCTCGATATTGTTGATCTCCAACAGCTTCTCTTCGGTGCGTCCTGCGTCGAGCATGTGAATTCTCCGTCACGGTCCCCTTATCGTCGGGACCCTCGTGTGTCTGGTGTGGACGCGGCAGCCATCCCGCCGCGCCCGATTTCATCACAACCTGATCAGTTGCAGCGCATTTCGATGTCGTTTTCCTCGGCAAAGGCTTGGCTGTCTTCCGCGACCAGCGGCGCAAGAACCTCTTGATCCGACTGGAAATACTCGGTGATCAGGGTGAACTCACCGGCCTCCGCATCCCACTGCGACACGGCACCAAAGCCATTGCCACCATGGTTCTCACAGGACACCTTGAACTCGGGGCCAAAGTTCGGAAGGCCAAGTGCAGCCATCTTCTCTTCGGTGATTTCAAGGTTTTCCATGCCGTCACGCATCTGCGCGGCATTGATGGCAGCCGTGCCATGGATCTCCTGCGCGGTCTTGATCGCCTCGGCGGCCAGCATCGCGGCATACATCCCACGGTTATACAGAACCGAACCGATCTGATCGCCCGCACCGGCCGCGTTGCCGGTTTCCACGACATGCGTCTGGATGTCGGCATACAGCGGGTAATCGCTGCCGATGTTGTGGAAGGTCAGCGCCTTGTAGCCATCGGCACGATCGCCCGCGGCCTTCACATCGTTCTCAGACCCGGACCACCAGACACCGATGAAGTTCTCCATCGGGTAGCGGATGTTCACGGCCTCTTGGATGGCCACCTGGTTCATCACGCCCCAGCCCCACATGATTACGTTGTCGGGCTTCTCGCGACGGATTTGCAGCCATTGCGACTTCTGCTCCTGACCGGGGTGATCCACCGGCAGCAGGGTCAGGTCAAACCCGTGCTTTTCGGCCAGACCTTCGAGGGTCCGGATCGGCTCCTTGCCGTAGGCCGAGTTGTGATAGACAAGCGCGATGGTTTTACCGCTGATGTCGCCATCGTTCTGATCCAGAATGTGGGTCACGGCGTGGCTCGCCCCGTCCCAATAGTTGGCGGGATAGTTGAAGACCCACTCAAAGACCTTGCCGTTCTTGGCCGAGGTCCGAC
>DATFKJ010000451.1:0-8574 GCA_035268705.1 Roseovarius sp.
CAGATGCCCACGGCGGTCATCGCCACCGACCCCACCGTTCCGGTCCAGAAAAACGAGGTCGCTGCACTGTCCTGCCGGGCCACATAGCGCGTGAGCAGACCGTATAACGCAAACATCAGCGCCGCGATCAGGGGGACCACGGCGGCAGGCTGGAACACCCCGAATCCCGGCTCCAGAATGATGATGACACCGACAAACCCGACACCGATTGCCAGCCACCGGCGCCAGCCGACATGCTCCCCCAAGATCGGCCCCGACAGCGCGGCAATCAGCAGCGGGTAACAGATGAACACCGCATGGCTTTCCACCAGCCCCAGCAGCGTGAAGCCATAGACCATCACGCAAATCTCGGCGACCAGCAACACCGCCCGAAACCCCTGCACCAAGGGCTGCTGCGTTCGGGCCGCCGCCCGCAGGCCACCAGCCTTGCGCGCCGCCACGCTCATCACGAAGGCGGCAAAGAACCAATAGCGGATCATCACCACCATCAGCACGTTGTATTCCCCCGCCAAATGGCGGCTGATCCCGTCTTGCACGGCAAAGACGAAGGTGGTCACCACCATCAACAGGATGCCAAGCCGCGTGTTCTGCTCGGTCATGCGCCGCCCGTCCTTGCCAGTGTCATATGTCGTTTGCGGCCATAGCCGGGGAGTCGCGTCACGCTGAATCCCGCCGCCGCCAACCCGCGCCGCACGAAACCTGCGGCGGTATAGGTGGCCGCCGTTCCATTCGGGGCCGTATGCGCGCCCACCTCTGCCATCAACCGCTCTTCCCAAAGCTCGGGGTTCTTGGCCGGTGAAAACCCATCCAGAAACCACGCATCGGCGCGGCCCGGCCACTGGGGCAAGCACGTCCGGGCGTCCCCCACGATCATCTCGAACGACAGATCGGGCAACTTGAAAGCCCGCGTCCCGGCTTGCCAATGCTCGGCCAGTTCCGGCGCAATCTCGCCGACCTCGGGAAATTCCGCCTGCGCCCGGATCATATCCTCGGCGGACATCGGGAAGGCCTCGAACGTGGTGTATCGCAGCATGCCCGACACGCCCGCGTCGCGCCACGCCTGCACTGTGGCCAAAAGGTTCAGGCCCGTCCCGAACCCAAGCTCAGCCACGTGAAACCCGTCCGAGAAACGCGCAGGCAGGTCATTGCCCGCCAAAAACACATGCCGCGTCTCGGCAAGGCCATTCTCAAGGCTGTAATACGGGTCGTCGAACCGGGTTGAGACCGGCACGCTCTCACGCCATTCCAACTCGGCTTGCCCCGTCATGTCCGTTGTCGCCTTTCGGAGTGTTTCGGGCTCGCGCACCGGATATACACCGCGCCGTCCCCATGCCATAACGCGCCCGACACTGCCGGGGAAGAAGGGAAATGGCAATGGCCGACGTCACCATTCGCGGCGCGGGAATCTTTGGACTCTCCATCGCTTGGGCCTGCGTGCAAAAGGGCGCGACCGTCCGGGTGATTGATCCATATGGCCCCGGGGCCGGGGCTTCGGGCGGGGTCGTCGGCGCGCTCGCCCCGCATGTGCCGGAAAATTGGAACGCCAAAAAGGCGTTTCAATTTGACAGCCTGCTTATGGCCCAACCTTTCTGGGCTGAGGTCGAGGCGCTGGGCGGCCTTTACTCCGGCTATGGCCGTTCAGGTCGGTTGCAACCTATCGCCGACGATCACACGCTGGCCCTCGCCCATGCACGTGAGAAAACCGCGCAAGAGCTTTGGCAGGGGCACGCCACATGGCGTGTCACCCCCGCCACCAACGGCGCGTGGGAGCCGCACAGCCCCACGGGTTTCTTGATCCATGACACGCTTACCGCCCGGATGCACCCACGCCAAGCCTGCGCCGCGCTGGTCGCCGCCCTACGCGCCAAGGGGGCTGAGATCACAACCGACGGCCCCGACACTGGCCACGTCCTCCACGCTACCGGCACCATGGGGCTTGAGGATTTGACCCGCCACCATACCCGCACCGTCGGGAATGGGGTCAAAGGGCAGGGCGCGTTGCTGGATTACGCCATGCCCGACGCGCCCCAGCTTTTCGCCGACACCATTCACATCGTCCCCCACGCCGATGGCACCACCGCCATCGGCTCCACGTCCGAGCGTGATTATGATTCGCCCGACACCACCGATGCCCAACTCGACGAGGTGATCGCCCGCGCCCGCCGCGCGGTGCCCGCACTTGCCAAGGCCAAGGTTGTAGAACGCTGGGCCGGGGTCCGCCCGCGTAGCCGCTCGCGCGCTCCGATGCTGGGGGCGCATCCACTTCACCCCGGTCACTTCATCGCCAACGGCGGGTTCAAGATCGGCTTCGGCATGGCCCCCAAGGTGGGGCAGGTCATGGCCGATCTGATGCTGGACGGGGCCGACAACATCCCGCCCGACTTCCGGCCTGAGGTATCTTATTGAGGGGTGTTTTGGACAACCCGTACAGAAGTCATAAGGCACGCCGCGATTTCTGTACAAAAACCGGGGTTTCTTTGTACAATTTGTACAGTCATTCCGCCGTCGCCGTCAGGCATTGCCGCCCGTCCGGCCCACGCACCCAAACGCGGCCTTCGGGGTGCCAACAGACCTCGGCATGCTCGAAATGCATCAAGGGGGCCGTGGCCCTAAAGGCAAAGCGTTTCAGCCCTCCAAGCTCCCGGTCGGCCAGCAAAATCATGTGCTGCGCCAGCAGCGGACCATGCACGACCAAACCTGCATACCCCTCAATTTCCTTCGCATAATCAACATCATAGTGGATGCGATGCCCATTGAAGGTCAGCGCGGAATACCGAAACAGCAGCGTGCTATCAAAGCTCACAGTCTCGCAAACCTCCTCATCCGTCGCGGCCTCTGGCGGGGTGGGTTTCGGCGCATTGGAGCTTGGGTCTTCACGATATACCAAGTCTTGCCAATCGGTCAGGCACAGGGTTTCACCTTGCCAAATCTCATGCCGCAAGGTGACAAAGCCCAATGGCCCGCTGCGCCCTACCTTTCGTTCTGACTTTTCCATAAAGGTCAGACGCTTAGCGGCTTCTCCCGCACGCAAAGGCCTATGAAATTCCATTCGCCCTCCGGCCCACATCCGCCGGGGTAGCCCCATGTCCGGGATCACGCCCCCAACCTTGGGATGCCCATCTCGCCCCAAGTCTTGTGGCAGCCGCGGGTCCCAAAAGTAAAGCTGGTGATAAAACGGCGGCAAAGGGTCTCCGGCCTCAATCGTCGCCTTATCGTCCAGCGTTACCTGTAAGGCCCTTGCGCGCGCAGGGTCCATCACATCGTGAATTTCTTGTATCGGTTTCGTCATGCGCACAAGCTAACCACCTGAGATAAAAGGAACAATCCATAAGTGCAGCCGGGCCTATCTTGTCAATCTATCTGCGTGACCCTGATAGTCACTTTCTGGAAAGTTCCAATGAATCAGATGGTTGGTTGTTCAGATCGCGGCGCGCAGAGCGTCCATTTTGCCGCCCAAAACCTTGAGGTAATGGTCGTTCGTCAAGCGGCCTTCGTCATTGAACTCCTTGCCCGCGGCGGCCACGCAAAGCATCGGCCCGGGAATGACATTCGCCTGCAGCGGCACAAGGCAACTCAGCACCATGAACTGCCCCGTCTCACCCCCAGTACGCCCGGCGTTCGCCGACATGACCACCGTGGGTTTGCCTTTGAACGGCATCCCCTCAACCCGACTGACCCAGTCGAAAGCGTTTTTCAGAACACCGGTGATACCCTTGTTGTACTCAGGGCTGGATATTACCACGGCATCGGCGTTTTTTAATTGTTCGGCAAGGGTTTGCACAGCACTTGGCACGCCCTCGGCTTCTTCCAGATCACCATCGTAAAGCGGCAGGTTCAGGTCGGCACGCGTGACGTCGGCGTCACCAAAGGCCAGTTCCGCCTCGGTCAGCAGCATCCGGTTGAACGACCCTTGGCGAAGCGATCCCGAGATGAGGAGGAGCTTGGGTTTTGCCATGAAATCCGACCTTTCCTTGCAATGTCATCTGCGTCCAATGTGTCACCCTTGAAACGCCAAGCAAGTCAAAACCCCGCACATCCACTGTGCGAAGGGCAAAAAAAACCCGGCGCGCGGATGCGGCCGGGGTGAAAGTTGCCATTGATGGCGGGGGATACTTACCAGTCGGTCGGGCCCTTGTCGGCAAAGGCATGGACCAGAAAATCAATGAATGCGCGCACCTTGGGCTGGGTAAAGCGACCCGGGGGATAAACCGCGTAGATGCCTTGAGTTTCAACTGGCAAATCCGGGATCACATCCTCAACCAGGCCGTCGGCCATGGCTTGCGCATAGAGAAAGCTGGGAAGATAGGCGATTCCAAGTCCGGAAATCGCCGCGTTCAGCAGGGATTGCCCATCATTCACCGAAAGGCCACCTGCGGTCCGAACCTGCCGTTTCTCGCCCGAGGGGGCCGTCAACTTCCAGACCGCGCCGTTGGATTGGCTGGAATAGTGAAGCAGCTTATGCTCGTTAAGTTCGTCGATCTTCGTCGGTCGGCCGTGCTTTTGAATGTAGTCCGGGCTGGCGATCATGCGTTTCGTAGTTTCGGTCAGTTTCCGGGCGCGTAGGGTGCTGTCCTCCAACTCCCCGATGCGAATGGCCATATCAAAGCCTTCGGAAATCAATTCCACGTAGCGATTGTTGAGAACCATGTTCACGGTGATGTCGGGGAAATCATCAAGGAATTCACCCAAAATCGGACTCAGGTGATTAACGCCGAAATCCGTCGCCACCGAAATGCGCAAAAGGCCAGACGGGTCCGATTGCATGGAGCTGACAAGCGCGTCGGCCTCGCCTGCATCATTGAGAACCCGAAGCGCCCGGTCGTAGTAGGCCAGGCCAATCTCCGTCGGGCTAACCCGGCGGGTTGTCCGGTTCAAAAGGCGTGCGCCAAGCCGTGCTTCAAGGGATGAAACGTGTTTTGACACCGCGGACTTTGAAATGCCCATCTTGCGTGCCGCGTCTGTGAAGCCACCTTGATCCACGACCGTGGCGAAGGCTTCCATTTCCGTCAGGCGATCCATACTCAGTACCTCTGCGTGTTTTTCTGAAGGCAGGTATGGCGCTGAATTCGGGCGCAACTTGGGCATGTCCCAGACAATATCTAGGTTTTGTCTGGGATCGTTCGTGTCATGGAAACAGGGAAACAGCCGTTTCCGGGTTTGGGGCGGCAGCCATTGGCGTGCTATTATTGATGCCTGAACTTGGGAGGAAACAATGAAACATCATGTCAAAGCGGTCGCTCTGGCGTTTGGCCTCGCGGCAAGCGCGGCTTTTGCTGGCGACACACCGGCGCCAGACGGGGCCGAAGCCTATTTCGCCAATCTTGAAGACGGTGCAACAGTCAGTTCACCAGTCACCATTGTATTTGGCCTCAAGGGCATGGGAGTCGCCCCCGCCGGAACGGACAAGGAAAACACAGGTCACCATCACATACTGGTTGATCGCCCCCCACTGGGCGAAGGGCCCGATGGCGCCGAGGAATTGGAATACGGTCTGCCAGCCGATGACAATCACGTGCATTTCGGTGGTGGGCAAACCCAAGTGTCGCTTGATCTCGACCCCGGACAGCACACTCTACAGCTGGTGTTGGGCGACATGAACCATGTGCCGCATGATCCGCCTGTCGTTTCCGATGTGATCACGATTACGGTAGAGTGACCGCACCTAAAGCGAGGCAGCCAACCGTGTGCCTTGGTCAATCGCGCGCTTGGCGTCCAGTTCGGCGGCCACATCCGCGCCGCCGATCACATGGACTTGGACGCCGCGCTCTTCAAGCGCGTCAGCCAAGCTGCGTTCGGACAACTGCCCGGCACATAGCACCACGGTATCGGCCTCGATCAGCCTCGGGTTCTCGCGGGCTTCGCCCTCGGTGATATGCAGGCCCGAAGCGTCGATGCGCTCATAATTTACACCGCTCACCATCTCGACGCCCTTCATTCGTAGCGCGGCGCGGTGAATCCAACCTGTTGTCTTACCAAGACGCTTGCCGACGCGTTCTGCTTTGCGCTGTAGCAGAGTGACCCGTCTTGCGGGTGGCTCGGGTTGCGGGCCTTCGGGCGAAAGGCCACCACGCGATTGCTCCGGGTCACCGACGCCCCATTCCTCTTTCCACTCGGTCAGATCCTCAGTGGGGCTTTCGCCTTCGTGAACAAGGTATTCAGCCACGTCGAATCCGATGCCGCCTGCGCCGATGATCGCCACGCGCTTGCCCACCGGGGCCTTGCCACGCAGTACGTCGATATAAGACAGGACATTCGGCCCGTCTTGTCCGTCGATGCCCGGATCGCGGGGAATCACACCCGTTGCAATGATCACCTCGTCAAAGCCATCCAGATCATCCGCGCCCACTTTGGCCCCGAGTTTCAGGGTGATGCCCAGATCATCGACCATTGTTGTGAACCAATCGACAAGGCCGTGAAACTCCTCTTTGCCGGGAACCTCACGCGCCATGTTGAGTTGCCCACCCAGTTTGCTGTCACGGTCAAAGAGGGTCACGTTGTGGCCCCGCTCGGCGGCTGTCATGGCGGCGGAGAGGCCTGCGGGACCAGCCCCGACCACACCAATCGAACGGGGGCGGTCGGTGGGCGTGACCGTGAGTTCCGTTTCGTAGCAGGCGCGCGGATTGACCAGACAGCTTGAGATCTTGCCGCTGAAGGTGTGATCAAGACAGGCTTGGTTACAGGCGATACAAGGCGCAATCGTATCGGCGCGGCCATCCTTGGCCTTGCGCACGAAATCGGGGTCGGCAAGGAAAGGACGGGCCATCGAGACCATATCGGCACAACCGTCGGCCAGCACCTGTTCGGCCACATCGGGCATGTTGATCCGGTTCGAGGTGATCACCGGGATACCCACCTTGCCCATCAGCTTCTTGGTGACCCAAGCAAAACCCGCACGCGGAACGCTTGTGGCAATCGTGGGAATGCGGGCCTCATGCCATCCAATGCCGGTGTTGATGATCGAAGCGCCCGCTTTTTCGACCTCTTGGGCCAGTTGTACGACCTCGTCGTGGGTGGAACCTTCGGGCACCAGATCAATCATAGAGAGCCGATAAATAAGGATAAAATCGGGTCCAACGGCCTCGCGGGCGCGGCGGACGACTTCGATGGGCAGACGCATGCGGTTCTCGTAGGAGCCGCCCCAACGGTCGGTGCGCTTGTTGGTGTGGGTGACAAGGAACTGGTTGAGGAAGTAGCCCTCAGACCCCATGATCTCGGCCCCGTCGTAGCCTGCCTGCTGCGCGCTGGCGACGGCGGTGACGATGTCGGAGATCTGTTTTTCGATCCCGTCTTCGTCCAATTCCTTGGGCGGAAAAGGCGAGATTGGCGATTTCACGGGCGAGGGGCCTACGCAATCGGGGCTGTAGGCATAGCGGCCCGCATGCAGCACCTGCATCGCGATCAACCCGCCCGCGTCATGCACGCGGTCTGTCACAACCTTATGATTTTCAATATCTTTTTCGGTATAAAGCCCCGCCGCGCCGGGAAACACCCCGCCTTCATTGTTCGGGGCCATGCCTCCGGTCACCATCAGGCCCACCCCGCCACGGGCGCGGGTGGCATAGAACTCGGCCACGCGGTTCCAGTCCTTGGTTTCTTCAAGCCCGGTATGCATGGAACCCATGAGCACACGGTTCTTCAAGGTCACATGCCCAAGGTCCAGCGGGGCGAGAAGATGCGGATATTCACTCATGGTGGCCTCCCTTATTTGCGGCTCACGATGCCTGCGGGCGGCGGGATTGTCACCCCGAACGCTGCGTTAGAAAGGGGGCGAAAATCCGCGTCGGTAAAACGTCGGTATTTTGTCGGTATCGCGTCGGTGGGAAATCCGGGTGCGCTCATCAGCCCTGACGGGCTTTTTCGCGAGGAGCGACAGTGATGAGCGCCCCGCCGCCTGCCCTGGGCTTGACGGTTGCGGTAGGGCCGCCTCAGACTATGTTCTAAAGTAACATCGAAAAGGAGATTGCGCGCCATGCTGACACGTCGGAGTTTCTTTGCCGGAGCTGCCGGATTGATCGCCGCCACTCCGGTCGCGGGGCTGGCACAACAGGCCCCGGCCATTCACGTTATGAAAGACCCGAACTGTGGCTGCTGCAAGGCGTGGATGAAAATCTTGGCCGAGGACGGGTTCAAGGTGACCAGTGAGAGGGGATTTGGAAGTCTTCTGATCCGCTACAAGCTGGACAATGGCGTGCCGCAAAGCATGATGTCCTGTCACACGGCCAAGGTGGACGGGTACGTGATCGAAGGCCATGTGCCGGCCGCCGATATTCGCCGCCTTCTGGCCGAGCGACCCGAGGCTGTTGGGCTGGCCGTGCCGGACATGCCTTATGGGTCCCCCGGTATGGGGCCGGAGGACCGGCGCGAGGCTTATGATGTGTTCCTGATCCGGCCCGATGGCAGCACCGAGATTTTCCAGAGCTACGAGGCGGCTTAATACGCTCGCATCAATCTGAAGGCATCCAAGATCGCCGCGTGCGTGTTGCGCGATGACACGGCATCGCCGATGCGGAACAGTTGAAACCCGTCCGGGCCACCGTTGAGGGATTGTGGGGTGCCATCAAGCAGCGCGTCATA
>DATFKJ010000452.1:0-7524 GCA_035268705.1 Roseovarius sp.
CACCGACTACGGTGCCTTTGTTGAGCTGGAGCCGGGTGTAGAAGGTCTGGTTCACGTCTCGGAAATGTCCTGGACCAAGAAGAACGTGCATCCCGGCAAGATCGTCTCGACCTCTCAGGAAGTCGAAGTCATGGTGCTGGAGATCGACCCCAGCAAACGCCGTGTCTCGCTTGGTCTCAAGCAGACGCAGCGCAACCCATGGGAAGTCTTTGCCGAAACCCACCCCGTGGGCACCGAAGTCGAAGGCGAGGTCAAGAACATCACCGAATTCGGCCTGTTCATTGGTCTGCCCGGCGAGATCGACGGCATGGTTCACTTGTCCGACCTGTCGTGGGACGAGCGTGGCGAAGAAGCGATCCAGAACTACAAGAAGGGCGACATGGTCAAGGCTGTCGTCTCGGAAGTGGACGTCGAGAAGGAGCGCATTTCGCTCTCGATCAAGGCGCTGGACGGTGACCCCTTTGCCGATGCCGTTGGCGGCGTGAAGCGTGGCTCAATCATCACCGTCGAAGTGACTGCGATCGAAGATGGCGGCATCGAGGTGGAATACGAAGGCATGAAGAGCTTCATCCGCCGGTCCGACCTGTCGCGTGACCGTGCCGAACAGCGCCCCGAGCGTTTCTCGGTCGGTGACAAGATCGACGTCCGCGTCACCAACATCGACAGCAAATCGCGCCGTCTTGGTCTGTCGATCAAGGCCCGCGAGATCGCCGAAGAGAAAGAGGCCGTTGAACAGTTCGGCAGCTCGGACTCGGGTGCATCGCTGGGCGATATTCTTGGTGCCGCGCTCAAAGGCGACGACGACTAAGATCAGCCGATCAAGCAAAATTCAAAACGCCCCGGGACAGCCCCGGGGCGTTTTCCTTTGTGCCGGGATGTGCTCCGAATCGTTGGGCGGCAGGCTTGCACCAATAAGGCGCTGATCGCGTGAGTCGATGCGGAAGCCTGTGCGCCAAAAGAACAAATTTACCCCAAGTGGCCAATTCCTAGAGGTTTTTTACCCGATCCGGCCTGCCTTTCTGTTTCGGTTTTTCAACTTTCTATCTATAGTCGTCTCGTTAAATGACGGGCGCGACCAAAAAAGATCCGTGGGAGGACCCCGATGATCAGATCGGAATTGATTCAAAAGATTGCTGACGAAAACCCGCACTTGTACCAGCGGGATGTGGAGCGGATCGTGAACACGATCTTCAACGAAATCACCAATGCCATGGCCGAGGGAAACCGCGTGGAACTGCGCGGCTTCGGCGCGTTTTCAGTCAAGAAACGCGACGCCCGCACCGGCCGTAACCCGCGCACCGGTGAAACGGTGAGCGTGGAGGAAAAACACGTGCCGTTCTTCAAGACCGGCAAGTTGCTGCGAGATCGACTGAACGGGAAATCCTGATGCGCTACGTTCGCTATGCCTCGATCGCCATCTTCGCGCTGGCGCTTATCCTGATTGCACTGGCCAACCGCGGGGTGGTGTCGGTCAGGGTGTGGCCTGATGAACTTGCCGGTTTGGCCGCGCTCAATCCCAGCTACGAAGTGCCGTTGTTCGTCGTGATCTTCGGCGGTGTTTTCGCCGGGTTCATCATCGGGTTGATCTGGGAATGGATTCGCGAGCACGGCGAACGCGCCGAGGCCGCGCGCAAGGCCCGTGAACTCAGCGCCCTGCGCGCCGAGGTGCGGCGCCTGAAGGGCGAAAAGCACGAAGGCAAGGACGAGGTGCTGGCACTCCTGGACGAGGCCGGTTAAACCCCGGATATGGCCAAGGACACACGCGTCAAAATCTGTGGTTTGACGGAAACCGCCGATATTCCCGCCGCGATCGTGGCGGGGGCCTCTTATGTAGGCTTCGTCTTTTTCCCCAAATCCCCCCGCCATCTGGAGCTTGAAGCGGCCCGTTTCATGGCCACCTCGGTACCCGAGGGGATCGTGAAGGTGGCGCTGATCGTCGATGCCGACAACGCCATGCTGGACGAGCTGACGGCAGAGGTGCCGTTGGACATGCTGCAACTTCACGGCAAGGAAAGCCCCGCCCGCGTCTCCGAGGTGAAATCGCGGTACGGGTTGCCGGTGATGAAGGCCATCGGCATCGAGACCGAGACCGACCTGACGCAAATCGACTTTTATTCCAAGGTGGCCGATCAATTGCTGATCGACGCCAAGCCGCCGAAAGAGGCCGAACGCCCCGGCGGCAATGCCGTGGCCTTTGACTGGTCGCTGGTTGCGGGGCGGCGTTGGCCGGTGCCATGGATGCTGGCAGGCGGCCTCAATCCCGAAAACGTGGGTGAGGCGGTGCGCGCGACCGGCGCGCGGCAAGTCGATGTTTCCTCGGGCGTAGAAAGCGCGCCGGGGGTCAAGGACGCGCGGAGGATGGCGGATTTCGTGGCCGCCGCCCGCGCATGAGCCTGTTTTTCACCTTTTGACCAAAAGGCGCGGCTGCGCCGCACTCGTTTGAGCGCGCTGCGCGCGCCGCGAAGGGGGCTTTGCCCCCGGTTGAAAACGGGGTTTTCAACCTCCCCCAGGATATTTTTGGCCAGAAGAAAGGGGGATTGTCATCCACCCGACCTGGGCTGATAGTTTTCGCCGGGACAAAAGGATGGGAGTAGGCGAAACATGGCATCGCATAAGGACATTCTTGAAAGTGTCTATGGCGCCGAGACACCCGAAGACTCGCAGGCCGCCTATGACCAGTGGTCTGCCAGCTATGATGCCGACAATCTGGCCAAGGGCTTTCGCTTGCCGGGGTTGGGCGCGGGGATGCTGGCACGTCATCTGAGTGTGACCGAGGGGCCTGTACTGGATGCAGGCTGTGGGACCGGGTTGGTTGGCGAAAGCCTCGCCACGCTGGGGTATGCGCCAATCATCGGCTGTGATCTGTCTTCGGAGATGATCGCGGCGGCGCGAAGGACGGGGGCCTATGCCGGGTTTGAGCAGGCCAACATGGCCGAGCGTTTACCCTTCGAGGATGGGCTATTCGTGGGCTTCACCTGTATCGGCTCTTTCGGGCCGGGCCATGCGCCGCCCCAAAGCCTGCGCGAACTGGTGCGGGTCACCCGGCCCGGTGGGGTGGGCGTGTTCAACCTGCTGATCGCCACATGGGAAGAGCAGGGCTTTTCGCGGGTGATCGAGGATTTGACAACCGAGGGCGCTTGGCAGCAGGTGGAGATCAGCCGCCCGTTCCGGCCTTATCTTTTGGCCGAACCCGATCTGTGGTCGCGCCTGCATGTGATGCGGATGCTATAGGTTTTCGCTGGAAAATCCCGCACACGTCCCATATTGAACATCAGGATCAAACGGCCCAGACGGGAAGGCAGACAGCGATGAACGATCTTTTCAATACCTTCATGACCGGACCCGACGAAAAGGGCCGGTTCGGTGACTTCGGCGGGCGCTTCGTTTCGGAAACGCTCATGCCTCTGATCCTCGAATTGGAAGAGCAATACGAGAACGCCAAGACCGACAAGAGCTTCTGGGACGAGATGCATGATCTCTGGACCCATTACGTCGGCCGCCCCAGCCCGCTGTATTTCGCCGAGCGGATGACCGAGGCATTGGGCGGGGCGAAAATCTATCTCAAGCGTGATGAGCTGAACCACACCGGCGCGCACAAGATCAACAATGTGTTGGGCCAAATCATCCTGGCCCGCCGCATGGGCAAGTCCCGCATCATCGCAGAAACCGGCGCGGGCCAGCACGGCGTGGCCACCGCCACCGTCTGCGCCAAGTTCGGACTGAAATGCGTGGTCTACATGGGCGCGCATGACGTTGAACGGCAAGCGCCCAACGTCTTCCGCATGCGCCTTCTGGGCGCCGAGGTGGTGCCGGTGACCTCCGGTCGTGGCACGCTCAAGGACGCGATGAACGACGCGCTGCGCGATTGGGTGACCAATGTGCGCGATACCTTCTACTGCATCGGCACCGTGGCCGGGCCGCACCCGTACCCTGCCATGGTCCGCGATTTCCAGTCGATCATCGGCAAGGAAGCCAAGGAGCAAATGCAGGCGGCCGAGGGGCGTTTGCCCGATACCATAATTGCCGCCATAGGCGGCGGGTCGAACGCCATGGGCCTGTTCTTTCCCTTCCTTGATGACAAGGAGGTCAACATCATCGGGGTTGAGGCCGGCGGCAAAGGCGTTAACGAGAAGATGGAGCATTGCGCCTCGCTCACTGGTGGCCGCCCCGGCGTTCTTCATGGCAACCGCACCTATCTTTTGCAGGATGACGATGGTCAGATCCTCGAAGGGTATTCCATCTCGGCGGGTCTTGATTACCCCGGCATCGGGCCGGAACACAGCTGGCTGCACGAGATTGGCCGCGCGAAATATGTCTCGATCACCGACAAGGAAGCGCTGGAAGCCTTCCAATTCTGCTGCGCGCAGGAGGGGATCATCCCCGCGCTGGAACCCAGCCACGCTATGGCGCATGTAATGAAAATCGCGCCCGAGCTGCCCAAAGATCATATCATCTGCATGAACATGTGCGGCCGAGGCGACAAGGATATCTTCACCGTCGCCAAGCACCTTGGCTTTGATATGGGCGATACTGAAGGCCGCGACGCGGATTAACGCGTTTCACGAAATCCCTGCAACGCAGCTTTTCGTGAAATGCCGCGCAACACTCCGCCGTTGCGTGCGCTTGCTCTTTAGTTGATGTCTAAGGTTGAGGGCGAAACGCTTTAAACTTCGGTTTATACCACCTGAATTAAACCCCCGGCACCTGTCACCGGGGGTTTTTTCGTGCCACATTGAAAGCCGACAACCTCCGCGACCCGCCAAAGGATACCCCGATGCTCCGCCGCTCGCTTCTCGTTGCCTGCCTGTCGCTGGCCTCTCTGGCCGGGATGGCACAGGCGCAAACCGCCCAAGACCGGATCGTGCAGCAATTGCGCGATCAGGGGTTTGACGAGATCGAGGTGACCCGCACATGGCTGGGCCGGGTGCGGATCGTGGCCGAAGAAGACGACACTCTGCGCGAGATCATCCTCAACCCCAGCACCGGCCATATCCTGCGCGACTACTGGGTCGAATTGGATGACGACGACGATGATGATCGTGACGAGGACGACGACCGCGACGACGACGATGACGACGACGATGACGACGACCGCGACCGCCAGCGTGGCGTGCTGGATAACGATCACGACGCGGACGACGATTGATGAAGCGTCCCCTGCCGCATATCCTGCTTTTCGCCGTGCAAATCGCCTGCGCGGCCGTGTTTCTTTATGACATCACGGTCACGCTTCTCGGCCTGCGCGCCGCACCTATCTCGTGGCAGCTTTATGAAATGATCGAGATCGGCGCCGCCGTCGGCCTTTTGCTGGGCGTGCTGGCCACCGGGGTCTTGCTGCGGCACTCCATCGGGCGGCAACAACGCGCCGAAGAAGGACTGCGGCTTGCATCTGGCGCTTTCGCGCAGGTGTTGGAAGAACGGTTTGGCACATGGGGCCTTACCCCGGCTGAACGCGATGTGGCCCTGTTTTCCATAAAGGGGCTGTCGCTGTCGGATATCGCCGCCCTGCGCCAAACCTCCGAAGGAACGGTCAAGGCACAAAGCAACGCCATCTACCGCAAGGCCGGTGTCAGCAGCCGCGCCCAGTTGCTCAGCCTCTTTATCGACGATCTGATGGAAGACAACGGCCTGCCGGGGTTAGAGGCCCCAACGGATCAGGACACGCCCAAGAAAAGCGCCTGACCTGTAGGGTGCGTATTCATGCGCACCGCCCCTTGGTTCCTTGTTCGGTCCTGCCTCACTCTGCGGCATTCTTCTGCAACACCTCCAGCGGCACGATCTCAAGCGCCCGCTGATGCGTCGCCGCCAGCCGCACCTTGGGGGCACAGCCCTCGTCATGCGCCTGCAAGAACCGCGCGGCACACAGGCACCATTGATCGCCGGGCTTCAAGCCGTCAAACCCGAACTCTGGCCGCGGGGTGCTGAGGTCATTGCCCACGTATTTCGAATAGGCCAGAAATTCGGCGGTCACCAAGGCGCAAACCGTATGGCTGCCCTGATCCTCATCGCAGGTGTTGCAATGACCATCCCGGAAAAACCCGGTCAAAGGGTCGTCCGAGCATTTCTCCAAGGCCCCGCCCAGAACATTCACCGCCTCATCTTTGCCAATCATCGCGCAGCCTCCGTTTTCATGTGAATCCTTTCATGCCTCGTGCAGTACGGTTTCGAACCCCTCGAACTGCGGCGGGCCAATCATCGCGTCCTGGGTTTTCGACGCCCCCGCATCCTTATGGGCGGCGCGAAACTGCGCCGACTTGGTCCAGGCCTCGAAATCCGCCCGGCTTTCCCACACCGCATGGCTGATATACAGGGTCGCACCATCGCCTTGTGGCCCCTTCAACAGGCGAAACTCACGAAAGCCCGGGGTTTCCTTCAACCGGCTCTCGCGCTCGGCCCAGACCCGCTCAAACGCCTCTTCATGGCCCGCTCGGATCTGAAACCGGTTCATCGCGACAAACTGCATTCTCTTCCCCTTCCGTCAAAGTGCCTCGGCAATCCGGCGCATCATCGCGATATTGGCCTCATGCACGCCATCCTCGCGGAATTGCCGGTCGGCGGCGGTCACCACGATCACTACGTCTCGCGCCTGATCAATGTAGATGTACTGCCCGTAAATGCCACGCGCGAAGAAGACGCCCTCGGGCGCGCTCACCGGAATCCACCACTGATAACCATAGCCGGTCTCGCCGGGCAGGGTGGGGGCACTGGCCCGGGTCGAGGCGCGCACCCAATCGCCGGGCACCACTTGCCGCCCAGCAATCCGCCCGCCTTGCTCAAACATCATCCCGAACCGCGCATAATCGCGACTGCGCAGGTTCAGCCCACCCAGAACAAAGGCCACCCCCTCGCCATCGCTCAGGTAATAGGGCGCGGCCTCAAGCCCCAAGGGCGCGATCACCTTCTCGCTCATCAATTCGGGAATGTCCCGCCCCGTGGCCCCGCGAACGACCATGCCAAGCGCATGCGTGTCGATCGAGACATAGTCCCAAACGTCCCCCGGCTCGGCCGCCCGCGCCATCAATCCGGCGGCAAACCCATCCATTGTCCCGCCAAGCGCCAGAACCCGGCCCATGCGGTTTATGTCGGACTCGTAATCCAGATAATCCTCGTCAAACTCCAACCCGCTGGTCATCTGCAACACATGCCTGATGCTCACCCCGTCATAGGCACTGCCGTCCAGCTGCGGGGCGTATTTCGTCACCGGATCGTCGAGCGAGGTTATCGCGCCCTCGGCCTCGACGATCCCGAACAGCGCGGAAAGAAAGCTTTTCGCCATCGACCAACTGATCCGCCGATCCTCCGACCCGGTGCCAAGGTGATAGCTTTCATGCACAATCTGCCCCGCATCCAGCACCAAAAGCGAAGTCACGCTCCGCGCCTCGATCCAAGCCGCCGCGCCCTCAGGCAGAACCATCTCCGTGCCTTGGGGCAGGGGGGTAACAGGGCCATCCCCATGCGACAAAGGCACGGTCAGAAAGGCGCGCTCCATGTTGGAAAAATTCTCGACGATCTTGCCCTCGTCAA
>DATFKJ010000453.1:0-7088 GCA_035268705.1 Roseovarius sp.
GCTCGACCCTTGGGAACTCAGGCGGAGGAACTTCATCCCCGCAGAGGCCTTTCCCTATACCTCGGCCACCGGCGAAACTTACGATGTCGGGGACTTTCACCGCGTGCTCACCCGCGCCGAGGAAGCGGCCGATCGGGTCGGGTTTTCGGCCCGCATCGCCGCGAGTGCAGCCCGTGGGAAACTGCGCGGAATGGGTTTGTGTTACTATATTGAAAGTATTTTAGGGAATCCTTCCGAGACGGCCAAAGTGGTTTTCGAGGAGGACGGAGGCGTGTCGATCTATGTGGGCACCCAGTCAAACGGTCAGGGACATGAAACCGTCTATGCCCGGTTCCTGTCGGACCAGACGGGAATTCCCATAGAAAAAATCACCGTGGTCCAAGGCGATAGCGACCGCATCGCCAATGGCGGTGGAACTGGTGGCTCGCGGTCGGTTACCACGCAAAACAACGCGACGCTGGCGACTGTCGGCAGAATGGTCGAGGTCTACAGCGCCTATCTGGCCGAGAAGCTGGGCGTCGATGCAGGGGATGTCAGTTTCGACGACGAAACATTCCGGGCGCCCGGTTCGAACATGACGCCGACCTTTCTGGAGGCTGCCGAGATGGCCCGGGAAGATGGGCGCGACGACCTGTTGACCCATGAGGAAACCGCGACGCTTCCGGCGCGCTCCTATCCCAATGGGGCGCATGTCGCGGAGGTAGAGGTGGACCCGGAAACTGGAAAGGTCACGCTGGATCGCTACACGGTCGTTGATGATTTCGGCAACCTGATCAATCCCTTGCTTGTCGAGGGGCAGGTGCATGGCGGTGCGGTGCAGGGTATCGGGCAGGCGCTCTGCGAACATGTGGTTTACGATGAGGATGGCCAGCTCCTCACGGCAAGTTTCATGGACTATGCGATGCCAAGGGCCGATGATGTTCCCATGTTCCACTTCGAAACCGAGCCCGTCCCGTCAACCGCCAATGTCATGGGCATGAAGGGCTGTGGCGAGGCGGGCACCGTCGGGGCCATGGCCGCAATGGCCAATGCAGTCAGCGATGCTTTGTGGGACCATGGGGTGCGGCATGCGGATATGCCATTCACCCCGCACCGAGTTTGGAAGATGTTGAACGATGCCATGGCGGAATTGGAGTAAACGGCTTTATGCCCTATTGCGCCCCGGCCTGCGCCGGGGGCAAAGCCAGTTTGTCCGCAGTCGGGGGCAAGTGACCCATGTCATTATACTCGACGGTACCATGTCTTCGCTGGATCCGGGATGCGAAAGCAACGCGGGCCTTGCGTACAAACTCTTGTCCGAGGTGAGCGGTTCATCGCTCTCGGTCTATTATGAGGCCGGCCTGCAATGGCAGGACTGGCGCTCGACTGCTGACGTCATGATGGGGCGAGGGATAAACCGGCAAATTCGGCGGGCGTATGGCCATCTGGCGAGCCGGTACCGCGCGGGAGATCGCATCTTTTTGATGGGGTATTCGCGTGGGGCGTATGCCGCCAGATCACTGGCTGGCGTGATTGATTGCGTTGGTCTTTTGCACGCGGAACATGCCACGGAACGCAACATTGTCACCGCGTATCGCCATTACCAAGCCACATCCGGAAGCGAGGCCGCCGAGATCTTCGCCAAGGCGTATTGCCATGAGGAAGCGCCGATCGAGATGGTCGGTGTCTGGGATACGGTAAAGGCCTTGGGCCTGCGGCTGCCGATCCTCTGGCGCTGGAGTGAGGCAGCCCATGCCTTTCATAGCCATGAACTTGGCCCGACGATACGGCATGGGTTCCATGCGCTGGCACTGGATGAAACACGGCATGCCTATGAACCGGTCCCTTGGTATTGCCCGCCGGATTGGACGGGGCATGTCGAACAGGTTTGGTTTCGTGGTACGCATGGCGACGTGGGCGGGCAACTGGGCGGTTTCCAGCCTGCGCGTCCGCTTGCCAATATTTCGTTGGTTTGGATGCTGCAACGCGCCGAAAGCTGTGGTCTCATGCTTCCTGTAGGGTGGCGCGCGCGCTTTGGAACCGATGTCGAGGCCCCGTCGGTGGGCACTTGGCGGGGATGGGGAAAGATTTTCTTGCTGAGGGGACAGCGCGTGGTGGGTCGGGATCCGTCGGAGCGGCTTCACGAGACCGTCGCTGGCAAGGATGGCCCTGAGGTGGCCGAGGGGCAAATGGTCTGAAGAAATGGGGGCTTTGCCCCCGTCGCCTTTCGGCGACTCCCCCAGGATATTTTTGAACAGAAGAAGGGGGTGGCGCGTTTCCGGTCACCTGCGCGGGACCTGCATGATGAGACAGGTGGTGGAGCCGCTGGCGTATAGTTTCTGGTCTTCGGTGCCCCTGATCTCGCCCGTGGCAACGCCAGTGGATCGACCCGCGTGGGTGACGGTGCCCGTGGCGCGCACTTTCATTCCCAAGGGGATCGCGCGCGTGATGTTCACCTTGTATTCAAGCGTGGTGTAGGCCGATCCACGCGGCACCTTGGTCATCACCGCGCAGGCCATGCAACTATCGAGGATGGCGCCGTACCAGCCGCCGTGCAGGGCACGCATGGGGTTGGTCACGGAAAATCCGGGTGTGCCTTCAAAAATCACGCAGCCTTCCTCGGCCGATATCGGCCAGAAGCCCATGGTCACGCCGATGGGTGGGCCGGGCAGGCGACCGGCCACCATGTCTTGCATGAACTCCAAGCCAGAACGAGCCAAGAGGTCATCCATGTCAGGCAGTTGGTCGAGTGTTTCGGCGATATTCATAAGCGGCCCCCAGACAAGTCATCCGGGGGGCAAGCTATGGCAGCTTGTTGAAAAGGGAAAGCCTCAGGCGACGTCGCGCAGGTCTACCTTGGGGGTTGCGCCAAGAGCATGGCAGACATCCCGGGTCAGTTCCGGGCGGTTCAGCGTGTAAAAATGCAGGTCTTCGACGCCGCCCTCGATCAACTCGCTGCAAAGTTCCGTGGCGAGCGCCGTTGCCAGCAGGTCTTCGCGCCCGTCGCGTTTGGCCTTTGCGAAGGCATCATCCAGCCAAGCGGGAATTTGCGTGCCGCAGGCTTGGGCGAATTTCCGCACCCCGGTCCAATTCTCGATCGGCAGGATGCCGGGGATGATCGGTGCGTCGATCCCTGCTTTTTCGCAAGCGTCGCGGAAACGAAAAAAGGTTTCGGGTTCAAAGAAAAACTGCGTGATCGCCTCGGTTGCGCCGGCGTCGAGTTTGCGCTTGAGCCACGCCACATCCGCCGTCGCATCGGCGGCTTCCGGGTGCTTTTCCGGATAGGCGCCGACGCGGATGTTGAACTTTCCTGTGTCAGTCAGGGCTTCGATCAATTCACAGGAGTTGGCGAAACCATCGGGATGCGGTGCAAATGTGCCCGCACCTTTGGGGGGGTCACCGCGTAGCGCGACGATCTCGTGAACCCCGGCGGCGGCGAAGCTATCGGCGATATCCAGTGTCTCGGAACGGGTGGCTTCGACACATGTCAAATGCGCGGCGACATTGAGGCCCGAAGACTTGTGGAGCGTACTTACTGCCTCGCGCGTCAATTCGCGGGTCGTTCCACCTGCACCATAAGTGACCGACACGAAACGCGGATCAAGCGGTGCCAAGGTTTGCACCGTATCCCAAAGGCGGAAAGACGCCTCAAGCGACTTGGGGGGGAAAAATTCAAACGATATGCTGGGCGCGGTCATCGGCAACTATCCTGCAAGATTCTTCTGATGGTCCACTTGTTGCAGGCGCAGCATTGTGAGACAACTTCATAACATTCATGGTTTGAATGAGGCTCATTCACAAAATGCACATCGAATTCCGCCACCTACGCACCATTCGCGCCATACATCAGGCGGGTGGTCTGGCCCGCGCCGCCGAGCTTTTGCACATCACGCAATCGGCTTTGAGCCATCAAATCAAGGGGTTGGAGGATCAGGCCGGGGTTGAGTTATTCGTGCGCCGGTCCAAGCCGTTGCGGCTTTCGGCGGCGGGGCAGCGATTGTTGCGGGTGGCCGAGAAGGTCTTGCCCGAGATCGAAGCGCTTGAGGCCGAGTTCGGCGGGTTGCGTGAGGGGAGCGCCGGACGGATGCATATCGCCATCGAATGCCACGCCTGCTTCGAGTGGCTGTTCCCGGTGTTGGAGCAGTTCCGCAAAAGCTGGGGCGAGGTGGATGTGGATATTCGCCCCGGTTTGGCCTTTGATGCGTTGCCAGCCTTGCAAAAGGAAGAGGTGGATTTGGTGGTGTCCTCGGACCCGGAAGAGTTGCCGGGGATCACCTTCAAGCCGCTTTTCGATTACGAGCCGGTCTTCGTCGCCTCAAGCCAGCACCCCTTGGCGCAGAAACCTTATGTTGAGGCGGCGGATTTTCGGGGTGAGACCTTGATTACCTATCCGGTGGATCGGTCACGCCTTGATGTCTTTACCGAGCTTTTGACCCCGGCCAAGGTAGAGCCGCGCGCCATTCGCCAAGTGGAGCTGACGGCGGTGATCCTGCTTTTGGTGGCCTCGAATCGTGGGGTTGCGGTTTTGCCCGATTGGGTGGTGCGCGAGGCGCGGACCAGCCGCGATTATGTTACTCGCCCGATCACGGAATCTGGCCTGACCAAACGGCTATACGCGGCGATACGGGAGGATGACGCCAATAAGCCCTACATGGCGCATCTCATTCGGTTGGCGCGGGAAATTCCCGTGCGCTTGCAACGGGGGCTGGAGCCAGCCTAGCCCGTGACAGATACTTCCGTGCCCCATGCCGCGCAGCGGTCCATCAGGGCCGGGGGCAGGGGGCAATCGGTAAAGAAGCGGTCGATATCCTGAAGCGACCCGATGCGGACCGGCGCGTTGCGTTGAAATTTCGAGTGATCGGCCACCAGAAAAACCTCGCGCGAGCGTTTCAAAAGGGTTTGGCCAACCACCACCTCCTGAATGTCGAAATCCAGCAGGTCGCCGTCTTCGTCCATGGCTGAACAGCCAAGGATCGCATAGTCGAACTTGAAGTTCTCGATGGTGCGGGCGGTGATATTGCCGACCAACCCGTTATCGGCGCGGCGCAGGGTGCCGCCCGCGACGACGATCTCGCAATCGGGGTTGGCCAGCAGGATATTGGCCACGTTCATGTTGTTGGTCACGACCATCAGGTTGTTGTGATCCAACAGGGCCTGTGCCACGGCTTCGGTCGTCGTCCCGATATCAAGAAAGACCGAGGCGCTATCGGGGATGGCGGCGGCGCAGGCGCGGGCGATAAATTGTTTGGCGTCCTCGTGTAGGCGGCGGCGTTCCTCGTAGACGATGTTGGTTACACCCGAGGGCAGGATCGCGCCGCCATGCACACGCTCCAGTTTCCCGGCATTGGCCAGTTCGGTCAGGTCGCGGCGGATGGTCTGCACCGTGACGTTGAACCGCTCGGCCAGATCCTCGACCATGACTTTGCCCTCTGTCCGGGCGATTTCCAGAATGTCGGGTTGGCGGAATGTCTGCGACATGGGCCCCTCGCTGCCATGGTTTTTCGATTATGTTCGTTTTTATAGGCAAATCAAGGAAGCAATTGAAAGCTGGCCTGCCTACACGATTCGGCGGGCGAAATGATGTTGTAGTGTGAAGGCGGCATAGCCAAAGCGCTCTATATCGAAAAAATTTCCCCATAAAACAAGGTGAAAAACGCAATTACGAACATAAACGAACATTCATGATTGACGTTGCATGCGCGTTTGTGGTCCCTTTTGTCGCATACCCGAAGTGTGGGAGGAGCGCGCGTGGGCACGGAAGGCACATCCATCGACACGGTCGATCTGTTCGTCATCGGCGGCGGCATCAACGGCTGTGGCATTGCGCGGGATGCTGCGGGGCGCGGTCTTTCGGTCGCGCTGGCAGAGATGAACGACCTAGCCTCGGCCACCTCTTCGGCCTCGACCAAGTTGTTTCACGGTGGGTTGCGGTATCTGGAGTATTTCGAGGTGCGGTTGGTGCGCGAGGCGCTGATCGAACGCGAAACCCTGCTGCGCGCTATGCCGCATATCAGTTGGCCGATGCGCTTTGTTTTGCCCTACCACAAGGATATGCGGTTCGAGGGTGAAACGCCCACATCGAAACTGCTGAACCTTGTGATGCCTTGGATGAAGGGGCGGCGGCCTGCGTGGCTGATCCGGCTTGGCCTGTTCATGTACGACCATCTGGGTGGGCGCAAGATCCTGCCCGGAACCAAGACACTGGACCTCCGCCACGCGCCCGAGGGTGCGCCGCTCAAGAATAAATTCCAGCGGGCTTTCGAGTACTCGGATTGCTGGATCGAAGATAGCCGCCTTGTGGTGCTGAATGCCCGCGATGCCGAGGCGCGCGGCGCGCGGATCATGACCCGAACCAAGGTGATGACGGCCACACGCCAAGGCGATCTTTGGGTGGTTGAGGTCGAAAACACTGATACCGGGCGGCGTGAGACCATTCATGCGCGTGCCCTTGTCAATGCCGGTGGGCCTTGGGTCAAGGACGTGATCACCGGCACCCTGCGCCAGAACGCCAGCGCCGGCGTGCGTTTGGTCCGTGGCAGCCATATCGTGACACGGCGACTGTTCGACCATGACAAATGCTATTTCTTCCAAGGCACCGATGGGCGGATCATCTTTGCCATCCCGTACGAGACTGATTTTACATTGATCGGCACAACGGACGTGGAGCACCAAGACCCCTCTGCCAAACCAGAGTGTACCGAGGCCGAGGCGCAGTACTTGTGCGATTTCGCTTCGGATTATTTCAAGCAGCCGGTCACCCGCGACGATATTGTCTGGACCTATTCCGGCGTGCGCCCGCTTTATGATGATGGCGCGAAATCGGCCACGGCGGCGACGCGAGATTACGTGCTGCAATTGGACCAGACCGATGGCGCGCCGGTTTTGAATGTATTCGGGGGCAAGATCACAACCTATCGCAAGCTGGCCGAGGCGGCGCTTGCCAAGGTCACGCCGTTCTTCGATCATGCCAAGGGCGATTGGACGGCGGGCGTTGCCTTGCCCGGCGGTGAGTTCGCGGTGGACGGCGTGCAGCGTCTGATTGATGACCTGAAGTCCGCATACCCGTTTCTGGATTACTATTGGGCCGGGCGACTGGTGCGTGCCTATGG